>JALRFL010000106.1 GCA_023259875.1 Alphaproteobacteria bacterium | reverse complement strand
AGAATTGCCAGCAGTAACAGCACCATCTTTTTGAAAGGCAGCGCGCAATTTGCCTAAGGTATTGCTTGTGGTGTCGCCGCGAATGTATTCATCCCTGTCAAAGCGAACCGTGTCTTTGCCTTTACGCACCTCAACAGGCGTGATTTGTTCATCAAACCAGCCCTCGGCCTGTGCTTTGGCCGCGCGGCTTTGGCTTTCGGCGGCAAATTGATCCATGTCATCACGGCTGATATCAAAATCCGCCGCGATATTTTCGGCGGTGATCCCCATATGGCCAATATCAAACGGATCATGTAGTGCCCCCAGCATCATATCTTGCGCTTCGGCATTGCCCATTCGCGCACCCCAGCGTTGGGATGGCAACAGATAGCCCCCTCGGCTCATCACCTCAACGCCGCCTGCTAGGGCCGCGGCGGCATCCCCAAGCGTTATCAATTGTGTAGCAGACACAAGCGACTGTAACCCTGATCCACAGAGACGGTTGACAGTAAGCGCAGGAGCAGATTCCGCCATGCCTGAACCGATGGAGATCGCGCGTGAGATATACTGATCCTTGGCCTCCGTATGGATAACATGCCCAACCACAGCGTGTTCCAAAGCCTCAGCCTTAAGGCCGCTTTTGCTGATAGCGCTCTTGGCGATGGTGATACCTAAATCAATGGGTCTGGTGTCTTTGAGTGATCCACCAAAACTGCCAATAGCAGATCGGGTTGCGGCGATGATATAGACTGGTGTCATGTGTCATGCTCCAAGAGAAAGGGGACAATATCCATTTGATGATAGGCATTATTTAAGGTTATCCTAGCATCCATTGATCCATGTGAACAAGTCACCTCTTTGTTATGGCGGCGGCATCATGGGTTCAATCCTATGTCATTTGCCCCTTTTGCCTCATGATGGTGTCCCTATGATCAGCCCAGTCCCCAAAGCCGATATTCCTAATCCTGCTGATGGTCAGATCGTTATGGTGAAGGATGATATCTGGTGGATTAGGATGCCTCTGCCGTTTCGGTTAAACCATGTGAACCTTTATGTCTTGCGCGCCCAAGATGGCCTGACCGTGATTGACACAGGGATTTATTCCAAGCAAACAGGGGATATTTGGCAGCGATTGTTGCTGGCCGCGCCATTTACGGATTATGCCATTCGGCGGATTCTGATAACCCATCATCATCCAGATCATATCGGTTACGCAGCGGATTTAGCCGAAATGACAGGGGCAGAAGTGTTAATGAGCCAGATCGAATATGAAAAATCCAATCTCTTGACCAAGATGGATGACGATGCTTTTGCCAATATGATGTTTTCTCGTTACCAAGGCTATGGTCTTGGCGACGATGCGCTATCTGCCCTGACAGAACGCGGCAACCATTATCGTGAAAAAATTGAAGAACTTGGCGCCGTGCGCTATATCGCGGCCGGTGATACTCTTTCTGGGTTGCATGGGGATTGGCAGCTGCGCTGTGATCGCGGACATTCGGATGATCATATCGGGATTTATGATCCGGCGCGGCGCATCTTTTTAAGCGGCGATTTTCTGTTGCCGCGCATTACCCCAAATATTGCCTCGCCCCTTGGCTCTTCGCCGGATGATATGTTGGGGCATTATTTCGGCTATCTGGCGGATATGTTGACTTGGGGGGATGATTGGCTTGTGCTTCCTGGGCATGACTGGGCTTTTCATGCGGTATCTACGCGTGCTGGCAACCTGATTACCCATCATCAAGACCGTCTGACGCAATTGCTGGATAGAGCAGACCAAGGCCCGATCACGGTAAAAGACGCCATGGACACCTTGTTTGCCATGGAACTTAATGAACATGAACGCTATTTTGCTAGTGGCGAGGCTCACGCGCATCTCTATCATCTGGTTCAGCAAAAGGCCATGATCGCAGAGACCGCCTCTGATGGGGTGACGCGGTATCATCTGGCGTAAGGATTCTTTCATCCCCCTTGGCCTTGTGTGTTGCGGCATCACGCGCTGGGAATGGGCAGGAATTCCAATCTACACATATCTCAATCATTAGTATAAAATACCAATTATATGAAAATTATAAAAATAAATTGGTTTATTTTGCTTTTAATTCTTTAATTAATAGAAAATATTTCCTAATTCTGTGTTTTCTTCGGAAGATAACAGGACATAAGATGCAATATTTTCCTATCAATATCCGGCTAGCAGGTGCGCGTGTCGCCATGATTGGTGGCGGTGAGGATGTGGTTGCCAAGCTTCGCCTATTGTTGAAAACCGAGGCCAATATCACGGTTTTTGCTGAACAGGCCAACACCATGATCATGCAATGGCAGGATGAGGGAAAACTGCGTCTCATATCGCGGCCATTTTCGGCCGAGGATAGGGATAGTCTTTCCTTGGCCTATCTCAGTGGCGAAGATGCCGCGCTTTGTGATGCCGCCTTGGCGTTGTTAGCCCCTACCCGGATTCCTTATTGCGTGATTGATGATCTGGACAGGTCCCGGTTCATCACACCTGCGATCATTGATCGTGATCCGGTGACGGTGGCAATCGGGACAGAGGGAACTGCGCCAATGTTGGCACGCCGAATAAAAGCGATGATTGAAGAAACCTTACCTCAACATACCGGCATAATGGCGCGACTAGCCGGTCAGTTTCGGCACCGTCTTGCGGCCTTTTCAGGAACATTCCGGCGGCGGTTTTGGGGGCGGTTTTTTGATCAGCTGGCACCGCGGCTTGTGGCAACAGGTGGCGCGGTAACACCAGCACGCTGGCAAGCGGCGATGGAAACCTTGCTGAACGATCAGAGCCATCTAGGCGAGGATGACACAACTTCACCAATTGCCTTTGTATCCGCAGGGCCGGGCGATCCCGATCTCATGACAGTAAAGGCAAGAAAAGCCCTCAATATGGCGGATGTGGTGCTTTATGACAGATTGGTCTCTCCCCAGATCATGGAATTAGCGCGGCGCGAGGCAACGCGAATTGAGGTGGGCAAAACTGGCTATGGTCATGCCATGGCACAGGCAGAAATCAATCACTTGCTGATTTCCCATGGGAAAACGGGTGCAAAAGTCGTGCGCCTTAAATCAGGGGATGCCGGAATTTATGGCCGTCTGGATGAAGAGATCAAAGCCTGTGATGATGCGGGATTAAGTGTTCTGGTTATCCCCGGCGTGACGAGCGCCGCGGCGGCGGCGGCTGAGATGGGAGTTTCCATGACGCGCCGTGGGCGCAATTCAGAATTGCGGTATTTGACGGCAAGAGATGTGCGTGGTTTTGCCGATTACCAATGGCAGGATTTAGCCGCGACAGGTTCGGTTGCCGCAATTTATATGGGGCTTAGGGCGATCCCTTATCTTCAGGGCAGATTGCTGATGCATGGAGCAGACCCGGCAACGCCAGTCACCCTAGCCGCACGGGTAAGTCACCCTGATCAGAGCTTGATCGCCACCACACTTGAAGGCGTGGCAAGGGCGGCAGAAGCCGAGCATCTTTCTGGCCCAGTGGTGATTATGCTTGGCCTTTCGCCTCACCATTCTGCTGTCGCCACATGGGTAAAGGCAAATGGCGCAGAACGCCCATCTTTGCCTCATCATGCCATCACATCAGCCTCAACTGAGGCAAAGCCTGAGAGGATTTCCGCATGACAGACACGCCCCTTTATTATGTGATTACAGCAAATGATCTCTATGATGGTGAGGTCGTGTTTTGGTCTGGCACTGACCAATGGGATGCCCTTTTGGGTAATGCGTATGCCTTTGATGATCGGAACGATGCCGAGGGGATCATCACCGGCCTGCGTGCGGATCAAGTGGTTGGCGGCTATGCTATTCCCGTCACCAGAAATGATCACGGTGAGCTGATCCCAACCCATCTGCGCGAAGCCATCCGCGCCACAGGGCCAACCAATTATTTTCACGGCAAGCAAAACGATCGCCAGATATCCTCATCATATTCTGCGTCCTTGTCTGAATATGATCAGTTGTCTTTTCAAAAGGGAGCCCAATAATGTACAGCTACAACACATTTGATCACGATTATGTGCGCCAACGGGTCGCTATTTTTCGGGAACAGGTGGAACGCCGTATCACTGGTGTTCTAACCGAGGATGAGTTCAAACCCTTGCGGCTTCAGAACGGGGTTTATCTTCAGCTTCATGCCTATATGCTTCGCGTGGCTATCCCTTATGGTACGCTAAATAGCCAACAAATGCGGCAATTGGCGATGATCGCTGAACGCTGGGATCAAGGTTATGGTCATTTCACCACGCGCCAGAATATTCAGTTTAACTGGATCAAATTGCGTGATGTCGGTGATATTCTGGATGCGCTGGCGGATGTGGAAATGCACGCTATCCAGACGTCTGGAAACTGTATCCGCAATGTCACGGCGGATCATTTTGCTGGTGCCGCCAAAGATGAAATTGAAGACCCACGCATCACAGCAGAATTGCTTCGGCAATGGTCAACAGATCATCCGGAGTTTGCCTTTTTACCGCGTAAGTTCAAGATCGCGGTAACGGGCGCTGAACACGACCGCGCGGTAACCGCCTTTCATGATATTGGGATCAATATTATCCGCAACGCGGCAGGTGAGGTGGGGTATCGCGTGATCATTGGGGGTGGGCTTGGGCGAACCCCGATCATTGGCACGGTGCTGAATGATTTTCTGCCGAAAGGGGATTTATTGCCGTATCTGGAATCGGTTCTGCATATCTATAACCGCTACGGACGCCGTGATAATAAATACAAAGCACGGATCAAGATACTGGTTCAAGAACATGGCATTAATCGCGTGAGGCAAGAAATTGACGAGCATTTTCAAGCCATCCGCCCACAGTTTTCAGGGGTGCCAGATGCGATCATGACACCGATTGCGGCGGCGTTTGAAAGCCCGGATATGTCCGCCTTTCATGATCAGACCTCTTATGATCTGAACCTTGATCTTGCGTTGTCACCATCGCTTGCCGCATGGGCAAAAACCAGCCTGACGCCGCATCGGGATGCGCATCATGTGATGGTTAGCATTTCCACTAAAACCCCTGGGCAAACGCCGGGGGATGTTAGCGCTGAACAGATGCGCGTCATTGCTGATCTGGCAGAAACCTATGCCTATGATGAAATTCGCATCAGCCATGAGCAGAATGTCATTCTGCCTCATGTGCCCAAAGCGCATATTGCCGCCATATTTCAAGCCTTGGAAAAAGCGGGATTAGCCAGCGCAAATATCGGTCTGATTTCGGATATCATTGCCTGCCCTGGCATGGATTATTGTGCGCTTGCCACGGCAAGGTCTATTCCCATTGCACAAGATATCGCGCTTCGTTTTGAGGAACTGAAAACCGAACATGATATCGGCCCGATGAAGATCAAAATCTCAGGCTGTATTAATGCCTGTGGTCATCATCATGTTGGTCATATTGGCATTCTTGGCCTTGATCGGGCAGGGGTTGAAAACTATCAGATCACACTTGGCGGTGATGGCACGGAAAACGCCGCGCTGGGTGAGCGGACAGGGCCGGGGTTTTCTGCAGAACACTTACTTCCGGCTATTGAGACCATCATTCAGGTCTATCTGTCAGATCGCCTTTCACGGGATGAAAGCTTTCTTGATTATTATCGGCGCGTTGGCATGACGCCGTTCAAAACCGCGCTTTACCCGTCGCGAACCAAAACCGCGGCTTGACCGCCATATGATGCAAGGACGATTGCTATGACCACCTCATCCCCAAATGCCGATTTGTCCCCTTCTGTTGACCGGATTGTTGTTACCGAAACAGGGTTTCAGCTTGATGATTGGCATAATCGGCCAAAATTAAAGCCCTCAGACCTAGGGGCGGTTAAGACCCAAAGGCGGTCTTATGGGGTGTTGATTCTTGATGGGGGGCAACGGGTCGAAGACTTGACCCCATGGCTTCAGGATGTGACCGCGGTTGAAATCGGTTTTGATAACGCTGGTGATGGCCGGGGGTTTTCTTTGGCAAAGCAACTAAAGGCACTTGGCTATAAAGGTTCAATTCGAGCCAGTGGCGGTATTCATGTTGATCAGTTTCGCCACGCCCTACAATGCGGATTTGATGCGGTGATCTTAACCCGTGAGGCCGCAAGCCGGATGCCAGAACAGCATTGGATCAGCACAGCCAGCCGGTTAGGCGTGAGTTATCAATCGCGCTTGGGGTTAGCAAGCTGAGCGTAAATAGAAAAATGGAAAAAAACTTTCCCAATTAATAAAATATTAACTTTTTAAGTTTATTTTATGACTTTCGCCGACCTGTTGTGACCTCAACCTTTCTGGGTGGCGAGGGATACCTTTGCTATGAAGAAGCAGTTTTTTCCGGTGCTACCTTTATGTCCTGATTGGGGTGAGATTGCTCTGCCTCCGATTTTGGATCATGACCACGCCTCCACTCCCACTCCCACTCACCCCCACACTCACACTCACGCGTCATCTCAACCTGTTCAGGCACCTGCAGCTAGCGGCGCAAATCAACAACCCACCCTATCAGCAATTGGCACAGGCCGCGTATCAGAACACGCGCTAGGTGCGGTGACAGGCATCATTCTGGTGGTGACAGAAAGTGAAAATGGTTATTTTTTACCGTCTGATTTTGTCATCTCTGCCCCAGCAGATCAAGAACACGGGGAAACCCTAGCCAGTCAATTTGAGGTGCAAGAGCAAAACGGCTTTTGGATACTGAAACTCAAGTCAGGCGAAGCGCTGGATTATGAGGCCTTAACCAACAAAACCATTACGCTCAGCCTGATGGTCTTGGATGGTCATCAGGCCTCCCCAGCGATTGAGGTTGAGATCGCCGTGACCGATATCCCAGAAGCGCCTGTGATCATGAATCGCAACATCAAATTGGTGGTGCAAAGCGATACCAGTATTGGTGAGGTTCTTACCACCCTAATGGTGTCGCATGATGAGGGTGATATCCTAACATGGGAAATCACTGCTGGGGACCCGAGATCGGCATTTGTCATTGATCCACAAGGCCGCTTGATACTGCTAGCGTCCCTAACCGACGATATCGCACAAAGCTATGCCCTTTCGGTTATGGTTTCGGATGGCAAAGGCGGCTCAGACACCGCCACCATACAAATTCAAATCGCAGAACAAATCGTCTTAGACAGTATTTTTGAAAACCACCCCGTCAATAAACAGATCGCGATTATCACTCCACCAGAGGGTATGGCAGGGGCAGATATGCGCTTGGCAGATGGGGCATTGGACAATGCCCATTTCCGGCTAGATGGCGAAGGAAAATTATGGTGGCTGGCGAAACCAGATTATGAAAACCCCGGTGATCTTGACGCTGATAATGTCTATCAGGTTGAAGTGGTCTTTACCCATCAAGGGGTTGAAACGCGCAATCATTATGAACTTGAAGTAAAGGATATTGGCCCCGGACGTTATGGCTATGACGCCAGCGGAAATCCTGATGGCGGCGTAGAGGATTATATTTTCGCGCGATCCTATATTCCTGATCCTGAAATCCCGACAGGTTTGGCGGAGTATCTGATTGCGAATAGAGGATTTGTTATGCCGACCACAGGGCCATTGATCCTCACTTGGGCATTAAACCCACTTTCAATCATTCCCACCTTGGTGGTGAGGTCAATGATGGAGTTTGCCTTTTCCACATTTGAAGATGTCATAAACGTCAAATTCATAGAGGTCGATTATCATGATAGTTTAGCCTTAAGTGGGGATATTTTGGTGTCATTTTTTAATGCTAATCCCCCAAATAGTGAAGGCCAGCGCGTGCTGGGCCGAGCGCATTATGGGGATGAAAATTGGCGTATTGAGTTTTTTATGGAGATCTTAGAGTTGCAACAGAATTTCGATGTTGTGTTGCATGAAATTGGGCATATCCTTGGTCTTAAACACCCTTTCCATTCCGCCGGGGCATGGCCGTATGACGAAGGCCATCGGTTTAATCCGGCTAGTATCATGTCTTATTATGATCCCGGCCCTGATTTTGCCTTTCTCAAAGCCGCTGATGTGGCGGCACTTCGGTTTCTTTATGGGGAGCCTGATGCAGAGCAAGGGGTTTCCGCAGAACGGTTTATGCTGTTTAAGACCATACAAGATGAGGGCGAACGGCAAACTTTGCGCGCCGTTTGGATATCCGAAACCATAGGTACCAATGTGAATTTTTACCGGTTTTCAGAGCGCGGAACAATTGCCCAAGATGCCATTTATAGCCTGCCGGGGCTGGAAAATATTATCTCTAGCCGCTATGAATTGGTTGATGAGAGAGACGCGGAATATTTCTCGCTTGATCCTGACACAGGGCTTTTGCGAGTAAAGCAAAAATTAGATTTTGATCAGCCCCTAGATACTTATGGTGGCGGCGTCTATCTGGGCAATAACGTTTATGAGATCAAGATCACGGTCACCCACAGCTTTTATCCAACGAATGATATTTTGGTGACGAACAATCCTAATTTTATTGTCACAGGGGGGGGAGCGTGACCCCGTCACCGGCGAATTCGCACTCGCCACCTATATAGGGTCGGCGTATCTGGCGATTGAGGTGATAGAGAGCATCACTTTTGATAGTGACGATAGGGATATTGACCTTGCGGCTAGGGGTAGTCCCCAAACGCCTGAGGCGGATTATCGTGGCAAGCGGGTGATTGGAAATGACAAGGATAATCAGATACGCGATGGTCATGGCGATGATATCTTGAGGGGCAATGCGGGCGATGATGCGATTTGGCTAACCGCCACCACAAACGACATTGACCGCGTAATTTATCGCATTGGGGATCATTCTGCCGCCGATGGGGCAGATAGCATCAGGGGTTTTGTGAGGGGGTCAGATCGGCTGATCCTGTCTCTGCCAGATACCCCAGAGACAAGGGCCATTTCGTCCTATGGTGACCTTATCCAGTATATCAATGGCGGTACCGCAAATGACCTAAGTGACGATCAGTTTCTGGTGCTGCTGGATATTGCCCTAGATGCCAATCAAAACGCCATCCTAGAGGGTTTGTCGTTTCATTTTCTTGATGGGGCGTTGAGCAAGGGGGGACGGGTGTCAATGCCGGTGGTCAAATTAAGCTTTGCTGAACCTATCGACAGCACCGGTGTGGCTACTCTGTTAAATGTTGATCCGGTGTTGATCCCAACGATTATCAATAGCGATGGTGTGCTGACGAACCTTGATTATTTTGATGAACTGATGGGCGGCATAAACACGATCGGGTTTGTTGTTGAAGCGTTGTGACAGGTTTTGGCCCTATCTGAACAAATGGTGATCCCGACAGGATTCGAACCTGTGACCTACAGATTAGGAATCTGTCGCTCTATCCTGCTGAGCTACGGGACCACGGATACTATTCTAATCAACCCCAAAGCTTATGGCAATGCCGCCGGCTCTTTGCCGTCATGGCAGCGATAACATGAATTGCACCAAATCTAGCTCTAGATAGGTTCATCTCTCTTTATATCTGTGCTAAGGTTTGATGCGTTGCTGCAATAGCCAATGAATAAGGAGTAGCCTGATGACATTTAGAGATTGGCATATAAGACCTGATACTCCAACTAAGGGGCAGCTTGACAATGCTCAGTTTTTAAAAG
>JALRFL010000149.1 GCA_023259875.1 Alphaproteobacteria bacterium | reverse complement strand
ACTGGTTTCAGGCACCTGTTTTTCAGAGTTTGGTTTCCATGTCACTTGTGTTGACAAAGACATTGACAAAATCCAGCATCTTCAACAAGGCGAAATCCCGATTTATGAACCGGGACTTGATGATCTTGTGCAAAGGAATGTATCAGCAAAGCGGTTGCGCTTTACATCCGCGGTCACAGACGCGGTCAAAGACGCAGATGCGGTGTTCATTGCCGTTGGCACACCAGAACGCCGCGGAGATGGCCATGCGGATTTAAGCTATGTTTATGCCGCCGCTGAGGAGATAGCCCCCCACCTGAACGGCTATACGCTGGTGGTGACAAAATCCACCGTGCCTGTGGGTACCGGACGAGAAGTTGAGGAAATCATTAAACGCACAAACCCCGAGGCAGATTTTGATGTGGCCTCAAACCCAGAGTTTCTTCGCGAAGGGTCTGCGATTGCCGATTTCATGCGGCCAGATCGGGTTGTGGTAGGGGCAGAAACGCCAAGAGCGCAAGCCATGATGAAAGCGCTCTACCGGCCGCTATTTTTGCTTGAGACGCCTATCCTTTTTACCAATCTTGAGACCTCTGAGTTGATCAAATATGCCGCTAATGCCTTTTTGGCGGTGAAAATCTCATTCATTAACCAGATGGCAGATTTGTGTGAGAAAATCGGCGCAGATGTTCATGATGTTGCCAAAGGCATGGGGCTAGATAAGCGCATCGGGCCAAAGTTTTTGCATCCCGGGCCGGGTTATGGCGGTTCCTGTTTTCCCAAAGACACGCAAGCCTTGGTGCGTACCGCTAGTCACTTTGGCGCGCCGGTCAGCATTGTCGAAGATGTCGTGCGTTATAACGCCGCCCGAAAGCAAAGCATGGGCAAACGCATTATTGCCGCCGCAGGGGGTGAGGTATCTGGCAAGACGATTGCCATTCTTGGCCTTGCTTTCAAACCTGAAACAGATGATATGCGGGATAGCCCTGTGCTGGATATCATTCCGCAACTGCTTGAGGAAAAGGCCACGATCAAAGCCTATGATCCTGCCGCCATGGAACAGGCGGCAAAACTTCTGCCAGATGAGGTGGAATATTGCGACCGTGCTGAAACAGCGATCACCGGCGCAGATATCGTGGTCATTGTCACCGAATGGAATGAGTTTCGCGCCATCCCCCCAAGTCGCCTTGCCGCCAATATGGCAGGCCGGTTGCTGGTTGATTTGAGGAACATTTATGATCCTGTCGCGGTGGTTGAAGCAGGACTTGATTTGGTTAATATTGGCCGCATGAAGCCATCATCACATGACTAGCGTAAAGCGATGACCGCTAGAGATAAGGGCATGACAATGAATATCCGAGACCATCTTATGGCCTCTGCCGCCGTTAAACAACAAACCGCAGATGCCTGTGCCGAGGCCACCGAAAAGGCGGCTATGGCGATAGCGTCTTGTTTGCGATCTGGTGGGAAACTGATGCTTTGTGGGAATGGCGGCTCTGCTGGTGATGCCCAGCATTTAGCAGCCGAGTTTGTTGCAACGCTGGATCATCGGCGTCCACGCCCGGGGTTAGCCGCTTTAGCATTGACCACCGACAGTTCATTTTTAACGGCTTATGCCAATGATTTTGGTTTCGAAGGCGTCTTTCAAAGACAAGTCGAAGCCCTAGGAAAAGCAGGGGATGTCCTGATTGGGATTTCTACCAGTGGCAATTCGGCAAATGTGGAAAAGGCTATGGCCTATGCCCGTGACCATGGAATGACCACCATTGCCATGACAGGTGAGGGTGGCGGCAAGCTTGCCTCAGTCGCGGATATATTGATTGCCGTGCCTAGCCAATCCACCATGCATATCCAAGAAAGTCATATTGCCCTTGGTCATGCTTTCACCGCAAGGGTTGAGGTTTTGCTTCAATCCTAACCGGATGGCAAGTGGTAAGATGCCATTATGCCCATTTCCGGCGATCTTTTAGCATCTCACGCGCGGCGTTGCGTCCGGGCAGACCTGAGACGCCGCCACCGGGATGTGCGCCTGATCCCCCAAGGTATAATCCCTTGATCGGCATTCGGTAATTCGCCGCGCCAACCACAGGTCGCATGGAATAGAGTTGATCCGCATGAAGCGCGCCATGAAAGATATCGCCGCCAATCATGTTGAGTTTTCTTTCAATATCAAGGGGCGAGTTAATTTGCTTGGCGATAATGCTCTTGGCGAAACCGGGGGCGTGTTTTTCCACCGTGGCGATAACGGTGTCTGCCGCCTCATCTCTGGCGTCATCCCAGCTTCTGCCATCGGGAAGCTCACGGCGAAAATGCTGACAGAACAGGCTCATCACATGGTGGCCGTCAGGGGCAAGGCTGTCATCCAAAAGGCTAGGAATACACATCTCAATCACAGGCTCACGCGCCCATCCGAAATCCATCGCATCACGCCATGCCTTTTCAATATAGCCAATAGAGGACATGATATTGACAGAGCCATTCAGCATGAGTTCAGGCGGTGAATTGCTGTTCTTGAGGGCAGTAAATCGCGGCAGGTCTTTAAGCGCCAGATTCATTCGGAAACTGCCAGATTCCGA
>JALRFL010000114.1 GCA_023259875.1 Alphaproteobacteria bacterium | reverse complement strand
ATTTTGCCGCGGATGCTCTCTTGGCTGGAGTTTTCTTGGCTGGAGTTTTCTTGGCTGGAGTTTTCTTGGCTGGAGTTTTCTTGACGGGGGCTTTCTTTGCCACAGTCTTTTTCGCCACAGTCTTTTTCGCCACCGTTTTCTTTGCAGGCGCAGTTTTCACTGCCGCGGTTTTGGCCGGGGCCTTTTTCACCGCCGCGGCTGTGGCTGTTGATTTAGGCTTTGCCGTTTTTGCAGAAGCTGTTTTTGCTTTCGTGGCGGCCGACTTTTTGGCTGGCGCCTCTTTTCCAGTGCTTTTGGTAGCCATTAATGCCCTCCAAGATAAGCGTCAATCACACGCTGATCATTTTGTAAATCTTCTGGTTTTCCGTCGGCAAGCATGCGCCCATTTGACAGACAATAAATATGCTCAGCCAAATTCATAATCACGCGCATATTATGCTCAATCACGCAAAGCGTAATGCCCAGCTCTTCGTTTGCGCGCCGCAGACGATCAATCAACCCATTAATTAAGGTCGGGTTGATCCCTGCCGTTGGCTCATCTAGCAAGAGAACCTTTGGCTCGTTCATAAGCGCCATCGCAAACTCTAGGAGCTTTTGCTGACCAAAGGACAAATCACCAGATATCAGATTGCGTTTGGAATAAAGCCCAACAAACTCAAGCAAATGATTGGCACGATCAAGGATTTCCCCTTTACGGCTAGCAAAAAACCCGTCACGGGCATCTTTGCGATGCGAGACAGAGATTTGCATATTATCAACGCAGTTCATTTTGGAATAAATGCGCGTTTGCTGAAATGTCCGCAAAAGACCAAGCCGAGCGATTGGGCCAACCAGCAGTTTTGAGATTTCTCTGCCTTCAAAGGTGATTGAGCCTTGATCAATGGGATGATAGCCAACAATGGAATTAAACAAAGTTGATTTGCCGCATCCATTGGGGCCGATAATGCCGGTGATGCTGCCCTTCTTGACAGCCATAGAGATATCGATATTAGCCTTAACACCACCAAAGGATTTGGAGACATGACTTACTTCAATAATATTTTCAACCATCAGCCTAAGCCTCCTTGCTTTCGTCGCGCCCAGAATGATCAACGGTTATCCCAAAGAATTCTGGATATTTACGCTGAAGCCAGCCCATTATCCCCTGTTGGAAATAGACGATATTGATAATGAGAATCAGCCCTAAGGCGACCCACTGCCAGCCTAGCAGATATGTCCATGTGGCCTCTTTGATAACATGGAATAACACCGCGCCCAACACAGGCCCCCATAAGGTGCCTTTACCGCCAAACAGGGCCATAGCCACCATAAATATTCCAAAAGTTGCCACAGGAAAGGCCACTTCCACAGGTTCAATAAAGCCGACCATATTGCCAAAAACGGCACCGATACAACCCATGAAAAACGCCGTAATGGCCCAGCCAATTTGCTTATATTTGAGGGTCGGAATACCCATGGCCTCGGCTTTGTCTTCGTCATCACGGATGGCGTTAATAGCAAGCCCAAACTGCGTTGAATACACCCACCTAAGGACAATATGCGATAAGGCCGCCAATATAAAACAGAGCGCATAGAAAAACGGCGCGCGAACCTCAATATCACCGGGGAAGAACGGCATGGAAATGCCGCTACCGCCACCGATATAATCAATAGTACCAGTCAACTGACCAGCCGCGATAGCGATACCAAGCGTGCCAATGGCGAAATAAGGGCCGCGCAGTCCAAAGACAATAAATCCAAACAGATAGGATATGATAACTGACCCTATCCCTCCTGCTAGAATGCCTAAAAATAACCCTGTGAAATATTGCTCATCGGTGAACTCCGGCTTAATCGCCCCAAACGCAGAGGTGTAATCCGCCACATTGTAGAACATAGATATCTGCACCACCGCAGAAATATACATCCCACATCCAAAGAAGGTGATATTGCCAAGCGAGTTATACCCCATCTGCCCACCTAGCAAATCCCAAGTGGAAGCCATCAGAACCATGACCCACAACAAAGCCATCTGCTGAGTATAATTAGGGAACATAATAGGTCCTAAAATCCCCGATGCCAGAATAACGGCATATAAAAGAAAGGTACGACCAGTCATCACTGCACCACCTGACGCTTACGGCTAAGTTGAATTTGACGATAAATCAGAACTAACAGCAACATCACCACAGCCGAAGCCACTTGATATTCTGCCCCCAGAACAAAGCCTGTATATTGTTCTAACAATCCAAGACCAAAGCCTGTTGTAATTACGCCCGGCAAATTGCCAAGCCCTGCCGCCGTAACGATAGCAAACGACCTAAGCGAATAGGTGATGCCATAGAAAGGCTGAAGCACCCAAATGATGGATACCATCACCCCTGCCGCGCCACAAATGGCCGCGTTTAGGGAAAAGGTAAAAGCATAAACATTATCGGTATTGATCCCAAGCACCCGTGCCGCTCTTTCGTCGAAAATTAAACCCTGGAGGAAGCGCTCATAGTTTTGGTATCCACGTGGCTAAAATGGCCGGGATGCCG
>JALRFL010000050.1 GCA_023259875.1 Alphaproteobacteria bacterium | reverse complement strand
CAGAACGGACAACATGTCGGTAAACCGTTATCCAATTCTGGTTTTGAAAGGTTTGTTTCTCATGCAGTCGAAAGGGTTGCTCAGGGCGTAGATAGCTATGAGCGAGAAGCGCTTATTAAAGAAATTACCCGTCATGGTTTCAGGCACAACTTCAATTACATGCTGTCTTGGAAACTTGGGCTTAAGGCTAACGCGCTTTATCGTGATGGCTCTAAGCTTAGCCAGCCGCTTTCGGCTAGCCTTGTTGATGATGAAGACCTTGAGATGGAGGATGACGCCATTGCCCCTGCCGCGCAAACAACCAAAGTCGTGGAAAAAATCATTGAGCGTTATGTCGCCTCACGCCAGCGTCTTCCTGATCGCCGCAAAGGCTACACCCAAAAAGCCATTGTTGGTGGCCATAAAGTCTATCTGCGCACAGGCGAATACGAAGACGGCAAGCTTGGGGAATTGTTCATTGATATGCACAAAGAAGGCGCGGCCTTCCGTTCTCTGATGAACAACTTTGCTATCGCTGTTTCCATCGGCTTGCAATACGGCGTGCCATTGGAGGAGTTTGTCGAAGCCTTTACCTTTACCAGATTTGAACCCCAAGGCATGGTGCAAGGCAACGATCTGATTAAGATGTCTTCCTCTATTCTGGATTATATCTTCCGTGAACTTGCGATTTCCTATTTGGATCGCGCTGATCTTGGTCATGTCAACGCCGATGATCTGGCAATGGATGCTATGGGCTCTGGCGAGGATCAGTCTGATCTAGCACGCTCAACAATCAGCACAGGTTTTGTTCGCAACCGCAACATTGTGCTTTTGCACGGCACTGGCACTGATGGCCAAACGACTATGTCAGCAGACGACACCAGCGTGTCAGCCGCCAGCACCCAAGGCGCGGTAAGCACCAGCACTGGCGCAAGCGCAGGAAGCACAAGCAAAGTGGCCTCACAGGTTCAGCAAGCCCGTATGCAAGGCTATGAAGGCGAGAATTGCAACGAATGTGGAAACTTTACCTTGGTTCGCAATGGCACTTGCCTGAAATGTAACACTTGCGGATCGACCACAGGGTGCAGCTAAACCGCGATCCCTTTCCGAAATCCCTTAATGACAGGAGAAGACATGTCAGGAAAAATTGATCAGCGCCTAATGGAATTAGGCATTACCCTTCCCGACGCCCCCGCGCCTGCGGCAAACTATATCCCTTATGTGATCAGTGGGAATCTGGTTTTTATTTCAGGTCAGGTTCCTATGGTCGATGGCAAGATTGAAAAGACCGGAGCCATAGGTGATGGCACCATGACACAAGAGGACGCCGAAGGCGAAGCTCGCAAATGCGCGATCAACCTTTTGTCTCAACTGAAAGCCGCCACAGGCGGTGATCTGGATCGGGTGACCCGTGTGGTTAAGCTTGGCGGTTTTGTGGCGTGTACTGCGGATTTCACGGCACAGCCCCAAGTCATCAATATGGCATCAAATATGATGGTCGATGTGTTTGGTGATATCGGCCGTCATGCCCGTTTCGCGGTAGGCACTAATGCGCTTCCTCTTGGCTGTTTGGTTGAGATTGAAGGTATTTTTGAAATCGCCTAACCAAGGGTATTGCCTCCGGCATCATCTGCCCCAATATGGTAGTTATGGATGATGACCTGACCCCTCATAACCCTGCCATATCAGACTCTGCCAACAGCCTTGATCAAGGCTGGACAGCAGAAATGGTAAGCGGTGTATCCGCGATCCCAGCCAAAGACTGGGATCGCTGTGCAGGATCAGGGGAGCCTCTGATTAGTCACGCTTTTTTGACCGCCCTTGAGGAAAGTGGTTCAGCCAATGAGGCTAGTGGCTGGGCGCCTCGGCATCTGGTGCTAAAAGACCAGACTGGCAAACCCCTTGGGGTGTTGCCGCTTTATCTGAAATCTCATTCCTATGGCGAATATGTTTTTGATCATGCTTGGGCTGATGCATGGGCGCGTGCCGGGGGGCGGTACTACCCCAAAGTACAAATAGGCATTCCTTTTACCCCGGTTCCGGGACGGCGGCTTTTGGTTGACCCTGATCTTGATAAAGCCACAGCAACACGCGCCACCACGGCTTTAGCTGAAGCTGCCCTTGCCGGCGCAAGTCAACTAGGGTTTTCCTCTGTGCATATGACTTTTCTGACCAAGGATGAGCATGACCAACTGATAACTCAACAACA
>JALRFL010000046.1 GCA_023259875.1 Alphaproteobacteria bacterium | reverse complement strand
ACATTCCTTTGCACAAGATCATCAAGTCCCGGTTCATAAATCGGGATTTCGCCTTGTTGAAGATGCTGGATTTTGTCAATGTCTTTGTCAACACAAGTGACATGGAAACCAAACTCTGAAAAACAGGTGCCTGAAACCAGTCCTACATATCCTGTTCCAATGACCGTTATCTTCATTTCATGCTCCACCCACTGACGACTATATTCTCTTACCGTCTATACCATAGGTTTTCAACACTTGTGATCGCCCCCCTCAGCGCATTTCGTTTGCGCGAGGATAAAGACTGACTTAAGGTTCATTAATAGTATCTGGATAATATCATGAACAACCGCTGGTTAATTATTCTTTTTTCTGCGTCAGTGCTTGTCACTGTCAGTCTTGGTATCCGGCAGACAATGGGGCTTTTCCTTACCCCGATCAGCCTTGAGATGGGCACAGGCAGAGAGCTGTTTTCCTTTGCCATCGCCATTCAGAATATTCTTTGGGGATTATCGTCACCATTATTTGGAGCCATCAGCGACCGCATTGGCGGCTGGAAAGTGGCGTCGCTTGGCGGCGTGTTTTATGTTGTTGGCCTTTTGACCATGGCCTATATGGTGACCCCAAGCGGGCTTATTCTTGGCAATTTCCTTTTTGGCCTAGGTCTAGGTAGCGCTGGCATGGCGGTAGCGATTGGCGCGGTTAGCAGAGCCGTCCCAGACAATAAGCGAACCTTGGCGATTGGCCTTGTTACCTCACTTGGTTCATTTGGTCAGTTTATGCTTGTTCCCATCACGCAACTGGTCATCCTTGGCTATGGTTGGCATTTTGCCATGGTCATGCTTTCTATGATCGGAAGCACCATGATTGCGGTGGGCTATGGATTAAAAGGGGCGCAAGGCAGCACCACTAGCATGGTCGTTGATTCTGGCCTTGGCCCCACCTTAAAACACGCGTTTGTCTCGCGTGATTATATCATGCTGGTGGTTGGGTTTTTTGTTTGCGGCCTGCATTTGGTTTTTATTACCACGCATCTGCCGGTTTATCTTCAGGATCATGGAGTTGAGGAATCTATCGCCTCATGGGCTTTGTCTTTGATTGGGCTATTCAATATTTTTGGTGCGATATTTTTTGGCTGGATAGGCGGCAGAATGGCAAACAAAGTGCCGCTTGCGCTGATTTATCTGGCCCGAACCATTATCATTGCCTTATTCATCACCATGCCGGTGACGGCAACATCGGCTATTCTTTTTGGCATGGCGATGGGGTTTTTCTGGCTCGGCACGATCCCCTTGACCAGTGGATTGATCGGAACATTTTTTGGCCCGCGCTATATGGCCACGCTCTATGGTTTTGTGTTTTTGTCGCATCAGTTTGGATCCTTCATCGGCGCATGGCTTGGTGGTAAGATTTACGACAGCACAGGCAGTTATGATCTGATGTGGAATATCAATCTGGCGGCTGGCTTTGGCGCGTTTGTGATTCATCTGTTGATCAGGGAACGCGCCTTCCCTGTTCCCACGCCTTCACCGCAACCCTCCTAAAGAACCGATCATGCCAATAAAAAAATAGCAGGGTTTCCCCTGCTATTCTTAAATCATCTTGGTGTTATCGGGCAGAATTAGCGGCGATTAAGCATTTTCCAAACCGTCGGGAAAAGCACAACAGCAACGATAATCTTTAGCACATCACCGACCATGAAAACGGCCATACCCTTATACATCACATCGGTGACAGGGGCAGGGGCCAACATGTAGCCAAGCCAAAGCATACCGGGCACATAAATCACGGCATTACCAATGATCATGGCAAGCGTGGTGCCAATGACACTGCGATCCCAACCGCGTTCTGCCAGAAAACCAGCAACATAAGCGGCACCAATAAAGCCAACCAGATAACCAGCGGTATAAAGGGTGAAAGGATGCGCCCAAGTGCGTGCTTCAGCAAAGACAGGAAACCAAATCCCCTCAAGGCAATAGGCCAAAGCCGCTAACGCACCAAGGCGTGAACCAAGCGCCATGCCAACCAGCAGAACCGCAAAAGTCTGACCTGTGACAGGAACAGGTGATCCCAGCATCCGAAAGGATAACTGCGCCATCGCGGCGATAAACAGGCTGCCAGCAAGTACCAAAACTATCTGACGCACAAGCGGTGTTTCTGAAAAGAGCCGTGGCAGAATATGCCCGGATAAAGTAGGAAAATGAGTAGAGGACGAGTTCATAAGAGATATCCTTTTGATTAAATCATCTTGCAGATAAACACTAATCAGAGACTATCCTCTTGTAAAGATGATTTATCCCGATCAACGCATTTGCGTGATGTCCATGTTTCATAACAAAAATCTATATCCTTGCATGGCAATTCGCTAATCATAACAAAGCGGCGTCTAGAGTTTGCGTTAGGTGCAAAAATAGCGCATGATACCGCCCTCTCTGTCGTCATGGGTTTAAGGCAACCTTACTCTGATTAATGCCGATATCTTAATATGTTACATGAAATGTTTTGTACCGCCCATCCTGCGTTGAATGCTGTG
>JALRFL010000025.1 GCA_023259875.1 Alphaproteobacteria bacterium | reverse complement strand
ACGGCTCTCTTGGCGATTGATGGCCTTATTGTTTATCCGGGGGCGGAATTGCCTGTGATTGAGGCTGTGCGGCTTGGCGCGCCGGGATGTATTTCTGCCACCGCCAATCTTAATGGGGCTGGTATCGCTGAGGTCATTTCTCTTTGTCATGCAGGCAAATATGACGAAGCCGAAGACAAGCATATCAAAGTCAAAGAAGTCCGGATGCTGTTCCAAGATTATGCCCCGATCCCTGCCCAGAAAGCCCTATTGGCTAGATGGTCGGGTGATGCGCGCTGGAACAATTTGCGTCCGCCTCTGCTTGCTATGGATGCAGGCAAACTTGATGCCCTTGAAACTGCGCTGGTGAATGATTTCGGATTTAATGCTTGATCGGGGTGTGACTTGGGGCAAGTGATGCGGCTTAGGCGCGATAAATTGTCTTACCATGACAAATAAAGCGATTATGTATTGCCATTCACAGCAAGGTTTTTATTGTATCTTTCTAAGATTTTGCTAAGTCTATCACCAAGCCGTCATTATACGGGGGGAAGTAATGTCATCATATTTGGCTGAATATTTACCGATCGCGGTATTTCTGGCCATTGCTATCGGGCTTTCCTTGGCGTTTGTCATTGGGTCTGTGATCGTTGGGGCACAGCGTCCTGATCCGGAAAAGCTTAGTGCCTATGAATGTGGCTTTGAAGCGTTTGATGATTCGCGTAGCCGATTTGATATTCGGTTTTATCTGGTTGCCATCTTGTTTATCATCTTTGACCTTGAGGTGGCGTTCCTGTTTCCTTGGGCGGTCTCGCTAGGGGGTATTGGCGCCTTTGGTTTCTGGTCAATGGTTGTTTTCCTAGCCGTTTTGACCGTTGGTTTTATCTATGAGTGGAAAAAGGGAGCCCTTGATTGGGATTAAATTATGAGTGATCTCGTCTTGTCACCACATCAACCTATTCCACCCGGCAAAGATCAAGATGCCATTCTTGGCGCGGTTGCTGATGAAATTGCCAATCGCGGATTTGTTGTTGCGCAAGCTGATAAGCTGTTTAACTGGGCGCGAAGTGGCTCGCTTTGGCCAATGACTTTTGGCTTGGCCTGTTGCGCGGTGGAAATGATTCACTCTGCTGCTTCACGCTATGATCTTGACCGTTATGGGATGCTGTTCCGGCCTAGCCCTAGACAGTCTGATGTGATGATTGTTGCTGGCACTTTGACTAATAAAATGGCGCCAGCCCTGCGCAAAGTTTATGATCAGATGGCGGAACCTAGATGGGTGTTGTCCATGGGGTCATGTGCTAATGGCGGCGGATATTATCATTATTCTTATGCGGTTGTTCGGGGTTGTGACCGTATTGTGCCGGTGGATGTGTATGTTCCTGGCTGCCCACCTACTGCCGAAGCCCTGATTTATGGCCTTTTGCAATTACAAAAGAAAATTAGACGCACCGCAACTATCGCTCGTTAGGTTAACAAAATTATTATGCCTGCTGATCTTAAAACCCAATCTGATCTTGCCAATGTGTTTGATGAACAAAGGCAGCATCTTGCCGTCGTATTGCAAAAAGCCCCTGAAGATATCAGTATTTTTCGCGGTGAGATTACAGTTCGTTTAAGCCCTGATCAGCTGATTTTCGCTTTGTCGCGTCTCAAGGATAGCACTGGTGGTGAGTTCACACAGTTATCAGATATCACGGCTGTGGATTACCCCGGGCGCAGTGAGCGGTTTGAGCTGATCTATCAATTGCTAAGTGTTACGCTTAATCAGCGTTTGCGCTTGGTTGTGCCTATTGCGGAAAACGCGGTTGCTCCATCGGTGACCGGCTTATTTACCTCTGCGGATTGGGCCGAACGCGAAGTCTGGGATATGTTTGGCATCTTTTTTGATGGCCATGGGGATTTGCGGCGGCTGTTGACGGATTATGGTTTTGAAGGCCATCCTCTGCGCAAGGATTTTCCGCTGACCGGCACGGTTGAAGTGCGCTACGACGACAGTGAACGGCGTGTGGTGTATGAGCCAGTGCAACTGACCCAAGAGTTTCGGGATTTCGATTATGAAAGCCCATGGGAAGGCATCCAGACATCTATGCGTCAAGTCGATGCCAGTATGATTGATCCTGCTTCTTTGCCAAAAGGCGACCAGAATGACTGATCCTACCATTAAACCCTTAACGATGAATTTTGGCCCACAGCATCCGGCAGCGCATGGCGTGTTGCGTCTTGTGCTGGAAATGGATGGTGAGGTGATTGAACGCGCTGATCCGCATATTGGCCTGTTGCATCGCGGCACAGAAAAGCTGATTGAACACAAAACCTATCTTCAGGCGTTACCGTATTTTGATCGTCTGGATTATGTGTCGCCAATGAATCAAGAACACGCTTTTGCGCTGGCGATTGAAAAGATGCTGCAAATTGAAGTGCCGCGCCGAGGGCAATATATTCGCGTCTTATATTGTGAAATTGGGCGTATCCTTAACCACCTCTTGAATCTGACGACTTTTGCCATTGATGTTGGGGCGATGACGCCTCTCTTATGGGGGTTTGAAGAGCGTGAGCATCTGATGGAATTCTATGAGCGTGCATCAGGGGCTAGGCTACATGCCGCGTATTTCCGCCCCGGCGGTGTGCATCAGGATTTACCCGATGGTCTCTTAGAGGACATTTCCGCATGGGCAAAACGGTTTCCGGAATATATTGATGATCTCGAAGGGTTGTTGACGGAAAACCGCATTTTCAAACAACGTACAGTTGATATTGGTGTCGTGACCCTTGATGAAGCCCTTGATCTTGGTTTTAGTGGGCCATGTATCAGAGCCTCTGGCCTGCCATGGGATTTGCGGAAGAGTCAGCCTTATGATGTTTATGATGAGCTGGATTTTGATATTCCCACCGGCAAGACTGGCGACTGCTATGCCCGATATCTGGTGCGCGTAGAAGAAATGCGCCAATCCTTGCGGATTATTCACCAATGTATTGAAAATATGCCTTCAGGCGCAGTGTTGGCAGAAGATCATAAGGTCACCCCACCGCGGCGTGACGATATGAAAACCTCAATGGAATCTTTGATCCATCACTTTAAGCTTTATACCGAGGGCTTTCATGTTCCTGCTGGGGCAACTTATACCGCGGTTGAAGCCCCGAAAGGGGAGTTCGGTGTCTATCTGGTATCAGACGGCAGTAACAAGCCTTACCGCTGTAAGATTCGCGCCCCGGGGTTTTATTTCATGGCATCGATTGATCAGCTGTCGCGTGGACATATGCTGGCAGATTCGGTTGCTATCCTAGGTTCACTTGATGTTGTCTTTGGTGAGATTGACCGATGAGCATTTCCCGTCGCATTGCAGATAATCAGCCTGATCATTTTGCTTTTTCTGCTGAAAACAAGAAAAAGATTAAAACCATTTTGGCGAAATACCCCAAAGAGCGCAAAAATAGCGCTGTCCTGCCATTATTGGATTTGGCCCAGCGTCAGCATGATAACTGGTTGCCAATGAAAGCGATTGAGGCGGTGGCCGAGATTTGTGATATGGCAGAAATCCGCGTGCTTGAGGTGGCAACATTCTATACCATGTTCAACCTAAAGCCGGTCGGAAAGTATTTCATTCAGGCTTGCGGAACAACGCCTTGCTGGCTTCGTGGCAGTGATGATGTGATGCGGTGCATAAAAGATAAGCTCGGCATCAGTTCAGGTGAGACCAGCGCTTGCGGTAAGTTTTCCCTGCTTGAGGTCGAATGCCTTGGGGCTTGTGTGAATGCCCCTATGGTTCAGATCAACGACGATTATTATGAAGACCTTGATTACATGGCCACCTCTGAGCTGATTGACCGTTTAACGGCGGATGATGTGCCGCCTGCTGGGTCTGTTCGGGGTCGCCAAGGCTCACAACCCGAACCTGCACCAACGAGTTTAACTAAGATTGTGCCATTCCCGGGTGCCAAAAAGGATAAAGGAGACGATCATGCTTAATGATAAAGATCGGATTTTTACCAATATCTATGGCTGGCAAGGGGCTGATCTGGCAAGTGCTAAGTCGCGTGGGGATTGGGATAACACCAAGGCCTTAATCAAACTGGGGCATGAAGAAGTGATTGAACGCGTCAAAGCCTCTGGTCTTCGTGGTCGTGGCGGCGCAGGATTTCCTACTGGATTGAAATGGTCGTTTATGCCCAAAGAGGTGAAAGACAGGCCGCATTATTTGGTGGTGAACGCTGACGAATCTGAACCCGGTACTTGCAAAGACCGCGATATCATCAGGCATGAACCGCATAAGCTGGTTGAGGGCTGTTTGATAGCTGGTTTTGCCATGCGTGCTCATGCCGGATATATTTATATTCGGGGCGAGTTTGTCAATGAAGCCAAAGCGTTACAACGCGCAATTGATGAGGCATATGAAGCAGGCTTGCTTGGGAAAAATGCGGCGAAATCCGGTTGGGATTTTGATTTGTATCTGCATCGTGGGGCAGGGGCTTATATTTGCGGCGAAGAAACCGCGTTGATCGAATCCCTTGAAGGCAAAAAGGGTCAACCCAGATTAAAGCCACCGATTCCGGCTGGTGCTGGTCTCTATGGTTGTCCTACCACCGTGAATAATGTGGAAACTATTGCGGTTGTCCCGACGATTTTGCGGCGAGGCGCGGATTGGTTTTCGGGACTTGGCCGCGAAGGGAACACCGGATCAAAACTGTTCTGCATTTCAGGCCATGTGAACAACCCGTGCAATGTCGAAGAAGAAATGGGTATTCCCCTTAAGGAATTGATCGAAAAGCACGCAGGCGGTGTTCGTGGCGGCTGGGACAATTTGCTGGCAGTTATTCCCGGCGGATCATCCACGCCAATGATCCCCAAAGATATCTGCGACACGGTGCTGATGGATTTTGACAGCCTTAAGGCTGTGCAAACAGGTCTGGGAACGGCAGGGATTATCGTTATGGATAAGTCCACGGATATTATTAAGGCGATTGCCCGGATTTCTTATTTCTATAAGCACGAATCTTGCGGACAGTGTACGCCTTGCCGTGAGGGAACGGGTTGGATGTATCGCATGATGGAACGGCTGGTGAAGGGCGACGCGGATATCTCAGAGATTGATACGCTTCATGATGTCACAAAACAGGTGGAAGGGCATACCATCTGTGCTCTTGGTGACGCGGCGGCTTGGCCTATTCAGGGCTTGATCCGTCACTTCCGTCCAGAAATTGAAAAGCGGATTTCCGCTTGGCGTGCCGCCGCTGTCGCAGAATAGGAAGCCTCTTATGATTACACTTACCATTGATGGCATTGAGGTTGAGGTCGAAGAAGGCGCAAGCGTTCTTCAGGCGTGTGAAGCGGCAGGCAAAGAAGTGCCTCGGTTTTGCTATCATGAACGCTTGTCCATTGCTGGTAATTGCCGGATGTGTCTTGTGGAAATGGAGCGTTCACCAAAACCTGTGGCATCATGCGCCATGCCAGCAGGAAATGGGATGGTGATTAAAACCGATACTCCTATGGTCAAAAAAGCCAGAGAAGGCGTGATGGAGTTCATGCTGATCAATCACCCTCTGGATTGTCCGATTTGTGATCAGGGCGGCGAATGTGACTTACAGGATCAGGCGATGGGTTATGGCGCGGCAGAAAGCCGTTATCAAGAGCCAAAACGCGCGGTTGAAAATAAAGAAATGGGCCCGCTGATTTCTACCATTATGACGCGCTGTATTCATTGCACCCGCTGTGTGCGCTTTGCTACCGAGGTTGCTGGCGTCCCTCAATTAGGGGCAATCGGGCGCGGCGAGTCCATGGAAATCACGACTTATCTGGAAAAGGCTTTGGCCTCAGAATTGTCGGGTAATGTTGTGGATTTATGTCCGGTTGGCGCTTTAACCAGCCGGCCCTACGCGTTTCAGGCGCGGTCATGGGAATTGAGCCATACTTCCAGCATTGATGTGATGGATGCGTTGGGCAGTCATATCCGCGTTGATAGCCGCGGCAATCAGGTGATGCGCGTCTTGCCGCGCAATAATGATGATATCAATGAGGAATGGATTTCTGACAAAACCCGTCATGCGATTGATGGCTTAAGGACACAGCGTCTTGATCGTCCGTATCTGCGCAATGCTAAGGGCAGGCTTGAAGAAGCCTCATGGGATGAGGTATTCACCGCGATTAAAAAAGCGCTAGGCAAGGCCAAGCCAGAGGAAATTGCCGCGATTGCCGGTGATCTCTGTGATGCCGAGTCGATGTTTGCGCTTTCTCAGTTAATGGATAATCTTGGCTCACCGCATAAAGATTGCCGTCAGGACGGGTCTGTGCTCGGCCAGCAAGGCGAAGGCAGTTATCTCTTTAATTCCAGCATTGCCGGCATTGATGAGACCGATGTGATCTTTCTGATTGGGGCTAATCCGCGCCATGAAGCCGCGGTGTTAAATGCCCGTATCCGCCAGAACTATATCAACCGTGATGTTAAGGTTTTCCGGCTTGGGGCTGAGGTGGATTTAACCTATCCCGTGACGGAACTTGGTGATGATGCGCGTCTCTTAGAAACGCTTGTTCAAAAAGGCGGACCGGTTGTGACCGCGCTTAAACGCGCCAAGCGGCCTATGATCATTGTGGGTCAAGCCGCCTTACGCCGCAAAGACAGCATGGGTCTGCTTGATCTGGTGGGGCAATTGGCAAAACAGGTTGATTTGGTCAAAAAAGACTGGAATGGGTTTAATGTTTTGCATACCGCGGCGGCAAGGGTTGCTGGTCTGATGTTGGGCTTCTTGCCCGGCAAGGGGGGTAAATCTACCACGGATATCATCAGCGGATTGGAAAAGGGCAATATTAAAGTGCTTTATAATCTTGGCGCAGATGACATTGACCTTAGCCACCGCGAGAATAAAAGTTTTGTCATCTATCAAGGCAGTCATGGTGATCGCGGCGCGGCGCAGGCTGATGTGGTTTTGCCAGGGGCGGCGTGGAGCGAAAAAGACGGGATTTATGCAAATACCGAGGGGCGTGTTCAATACGCTCAGCGCGTGACCTTCCCCCCCGGTGATGCTCGTGAAGACTGGGCGATCATTCGGGCGTTGTCTGCGGCCATTGGACAAACCCTTGGTTATGATGATTTGTCTGGCTTGCGTCAGGCTATGATGGCGGCGATTCCTGCCCTTGGGGTAACGGATCAACCCCAATCAGCAAAACTTGGTAAATTGGGGCGCCGCCAAGCGATGAGCGCGTCACCTATGAGGCACGCTATTGGTGCTGGTTCAGGCGTCAGTTTCTATATGACCTGTCCGATTAGCCGGGCATCAGTCACCATGGCCGAATGCGTCAAAGCGTTTGAGATAAACGATAAGGCAGAGGCGGCAGAATAATGGAAATGATTGTTAATTTTCTGACCAGCCCTGCGGTCATTGCACTGGTTTGGATTGTCATAAAAATCTTTGCGGTTATTGTTCCTCTGCTGATTGCTGTGGCGTATTTGACCTTGGCCGAAAGGCGCGTCATTGGCCTGATGCAATTGCGCAAAGGCCCGAATATCGTGGGCCCATTTGGGTTATTCCAACCCTTTGCTGACGCCTTAAAATTGCTATCGAAAGAAACAATTTTGCCGTCAGGGGCATCCAAAACGGTGTTTGTCATTGCCCCTATGCTGACATTTGTGTTGTCGCTAGTGGCTTGGGCGGTGATCCCATTTGGGGAAGGTATGGTGATCGCGGATGTGAATATTGGCATTCTTTATCTGTTTGCCATTTCCTCTCTTGGGGTTTACGGGGTGATTATGGCCGGGTGGGCCAGCAACTCAAAATATCCATTTTTGGGGGCGATGCGTTCCGCCGCGCAAATGATTTCTTATGAGGTATCCTTGGGTTTAGTGATCATTACTGTGATCATGGCGGCAGGGTCGCTTAATCTGACTGATATTGTGATGGCGCAAAAAGGGATGTGGTTCTGTATTCCGCTGTTCCCCATGTTTGTCATCTTTTTTATCTCAACCCTTGCTGAGACTAATCGGGCGCCGTTTGATTTGCCCGAAGGGGAATCCGAACTGGTCGCGGGCTATTTTGTGGAATATTCGTCTATGTCTTTTGCGCTATTTTTCCTTGGGGAATACGCAAATATGATTTTGATGAGCGGCATGACAGCAACGCTTTTCCTTGGCGGATGGTTGCCCCCGTTTGATTGGCCGATTTTGTATGTGATCCCCGGAGTGGTGTGGTTTGTCCTCAAAATTACGCTGGTGCTATTCTTGTTTATTTGGATCAGAGCGACAACACCGCGCTATCGTTATGATCAATTGATGCGTCTTGGGTGGAAGGTGTTTCTTCCCTTTACCCTCATCTTTGTGGTTCTGACCGGCGGAATACTGCTAGGTTTTGGGCTGTTGCCGCAATAGTGTTGGAAGGTAGGATCATGTCAACATTCGTTACCGCAATCCGTTCATTCCTGCTCCTTGAGGTGCTGAAGGGGCTTGGCTTAACGCTGAAATATTTTTTCAAGCCAAAGGCGACACTCAACTATCCTTACGAAAAGGGCTATTTATCACCGCGGTTTCGGGGTGAGCACGCGTTGCGCCGCTACCCAAATGGTGAGGAGCGTTGCATTGCCTGTAAATTATGTGAGGCAATTTGCCCAGCACAAGCCATCACCATTGAAGCAGAACCCAGACCTGATGGAAGCCGCCGGACAACGCGTTACGATATTGATATGACGAAATGCATTTATTGTGGCTTTTGTCAGGAAGCCTGCCCAGTTGATGCCATTGTTGAGGGACCGAATTTTGAGTTCGCCGCCGAGACCAGAGAGGAGCTTTACTATGACAAAGAAAAGCTGCTTTCCAATGGGGATCGCTGGGAAGTAGAAATTGCCCGCAACCTTGCCGCTGATGCGCGCTATCGTTAGAGAAGACTGAGATCATGATTGCACCTTTCTTTTTCTATCTTTTCGCCATCATGACCGTGTTATCGGGGTTGATGGTGATCATATCCCGAAATCCCGTTCATTCGGTTTTGTTTCTCATCCTATCCTTTTTCAATTCTGCCGGATTGTTTGTTCTGCTTGGGGCAGAGTTTCTGGCGATGCTTTTGGTGGTAGTTTATGTTGGCGCGGTCGCGGTGTTGTTTTTGTTCGTGGTGATGATGCTGGATATCAATATTGATGAAATGCGCCAAGGGTTCAAACAGCATATGCCATTAGGGCTTGTGGTGGGATTGGTGCTGATTGTGGAATTGATGCTGGTGTTTAATCATGATGTCAGCCATACCAATGTTTTGGCGGTTGAAGTCACAGAAACCCGAAGCAATACAGCGATGATTGGTGATGTGCTTTATACGAATTATTTGCTGAATTTTCAGGTCGCTGGCCTAATCCTGTTGGTTGCCATGATTGGGGCAATCGCCTTGACCATGCGTCATCGTGAAGGCGTAAAGCGTCAAAGCATCTCGCTTCAAAACAGCCGTCGCCGTGATGAAACAATTGCGGTGGTTTCGGTAGAAAGTCATGTTGCACCAAATATCCTTGAAGATAGCCGTGCGGCTAACAAAAAGCTGCAATAGGGGAAAGTTATGGCTGATATCTCGCTCATTCATTATCTGATGGTTGCTGCCATTCTGTTCACACTTGGGGCTGTGGGTATTTTTCTAAATCGCAAGAATGTCATTACCATTCTCATGTGTATCGAATTGATGTTGCTGGCGGTGAATATCAATCTGGCGGCGTTTTCGTCTTACCACGGGCATATCACGGGTCAGATTTTTGCCATGTTTATTCTCACGGTTGCGGCCGCTGAGGCGGCAATCGGGTTGGCCATTCTGGTCGTTTATTTCCGCAATCGCGGCAGTATCGCGGTTGAGGATATCAATATGATGAAAGGCTAAGCCAGATGATCAGCGCCATTGTATTTCTCCCCTTGCTTGGGGCTATCGGTGCCGGAATAGCCGCGTTCATGAAACGCGACGGGTTAGGCTATGTATGCAGTCTTACCGGTGTGATCTTGTCCATGATATTAGGCTGGGTTGCCTTTATGCAAATGGCTATCCCCGGGATTGAACAGACCGTCTTTTTGGCACATTGGATCAATGTCAGCAGTTTTGAGGTTAATTGGGCGCTTCGCTATGATGCGCTAACCGCCGTGATGGTGATTGTTGTGACAACGGTTTCCGCCATGGTTCATATCTATTCCGTTGGCTATATGTCACATGATCCGTCAAAGCCGCGCTTTATGGCGTATTTGGGGCTGTTCACCTTTGCGATGTTAATGTTGGTGACCGCCGACAATCTGGTTCAGCTGTTCTTTGGCTGGGAAGGGGTTGGGGTTGCCTCTTATCTGCTAATTGGATTCTGGTATCAAAGGCCGTCTGCCCATGAAGCGGCGATGAAAGCCTTTGTGGTCAACCGCGTTGGTGATTTCGGATTTGCTTTGGGGATTTTTGCTGTCTTTCACCTGACCGGATCGGTTCAGCTTGATCATGTTTTCCATGCTGTTCCATCCTTGGTGGAAAGTCATATTGTCATCTTTGGGCAAGCCTTACCTGCCTTGGAGGTTGCTGGTATTCTTTTGTTTATTGGCGCAATGGGGAAATCGGCGCAGTTAGGCCTGCACACTTGGCTTCCTGACGCCATGGAAGGGCCTACCCCTGTTTCGGCGTTGATCCATGCGGCGACTATGGTGACGGCTGGGGTATTTCTGGTTTGCCGGTTGTCACCATTACTGGAATTCGCACCAGTCACAAGGGATGTGATCACCATTGTTGGGGCATTGACGGCAATTTTTGCGGCGACCATTGGGATGACGCAATTTGATATCAAACGGGTGATCGCTTATTCCACTTGCTCACAGTTGGGCTATATGTTTTTTGCCGCTGGTGTCTCTGCCTATCCGGCGGCGATGTTTCACCTGACCACCCATGCCTTTTTTAAGGCACTGTTGTTCCTTGGTGCTGGGTCGGTGATCCATGCCATGTCTGATGAACAAGATATGCGGAATATGGGCGGCATCTGGTATAAAATTCCCTTTACTTACACCATGATGTGGATTGGCTCGCTAGCTTTGGCTGGGGTGCCGTTCTTTGCAGGATATTATTCCAAAGACATGATCCTTGAAGCGGCATGGGGCGCGCATTCGGGGGTTGGTGATTTTGCTTGGTATCTTGGTATCGTTGCGGCGTTCTTGACAGCGTTTTATTCATGGCGGTTGCTGATGATGACCTTTCACGGCAAAACCCGTGCCAGCAATGAGGTGTTTGCCCATGTGCATGAAAGCCCATTGGTGATGACGATCCCCTTATTTATTCTTGCTGTTGGCGCGGTGCTGTCAGGTTGGGTGTTTTATGATCTGTTTGTTGGTCATCACTGGCATGATTTCTGGGGTCATGCGATCTTTATTCAGCCAGATAATACCATTATGGAAGACGCCCACCATGTTCCAACATGGGGTAAGTTAATGCCGCTTTATGTCAGTCTTGGTGGGATTGGTCTTGCGATCATTATCTATGGCATGATGCCATCCGTGGCTAGTGGTGTGGCCAGAATGTTTAGCCCGGTGCATCAATTGTTTTATCGCAAATGGTATTTTGATGAGATTTATGACGCGGTGTTTGTTCGTCCGGCGGTTCAGATTGGTCGTTTCTTCTGGATCAAGGGTGATAAGGCTACCATTGATGGCTTTGGCCCTGATGGGGTTAGTGCCATGGTTGGGCGCTTCTCTCATCTGTGTAGCCGGTTACAATCCGGATATGTCTTCCACTATGCTTTTGCCATGCTGATCGGGGTGGTTGTCCTGCTCGCGTGGTATTTGCGGTCTTTATAGGTCAGAGGAGAAAAGCAAATGGAAACGACTTGGCCTGTATTGACGGTATTGACCTTTTTGCCTCTGGTTGGGGTGGTCTTTTTGTTGCTGATCCGCGGCGATGAAGAGGTCGTGGTCAGAAACGCACGCAATGTTGCGCTTTGGGTATCGGGTTTTACGCTTTTGCTTGCGCTGGCGTTGTTATGGAATTTTGATCCAAACTATGATGGCTATCAGTTCGTTGATAGGGGCGACTGGTTGGCGGATGAAGGCATCGGTTATATGATGGGTGTGGATGGCATATCCATGCCGTTTGTTGTGTTGTCGGCATTTTTAACGCCTCTTGCCATTTTGGCCAGTTGGCATTCCGTCAAGCACCGCGTTCGCGAATATATGATGGCCTTTTTGGTTCTGGAAACCCTGATGATCGGGACATTCTCGGCGCTTGATCTGGTGGTTTTTTATCTGTTCTTTGAGGCGGTGTTGATTCCGATGTTTATCATTATCGGGATTTGGGGCGGCGCAAGGCGTGTGTATTCGGCGTTTAAGTTCTTTCTTTATACGCTGGCAGGCTCGGTGCTGATGCTGGTTGCCATTCTGGCGATGTATAACATGGCGGGAACAACGAATATCCCTCAGCTAACGAATTTTGCTTTTGATCCTTCTGTGCAATTTTGGCTTTTCCTTGCCTTTTTTGCCTCTTTTGCGGTGAAGATGCCAATGTGGCCAGTGCATACTTGGTTGCCTGATGCCCATGTGGAAGCGCCAACCGCCGGATCAATGATCCTTGCTGGGGTGTTGCTGAAAATGGGTGGCTATGGGTTCTTGCGGTTTTCCTTGCCAATGTTCCCGGATGCGTCGATCAGTTTTGCGCCGTTAATCTTTGTGCTGTCTATCATTGCCATTATTTACACTTCGCTGGTGGCCTTAGCGCAACAAGACATGAAAAAGCTGATTGCCTATTCGTCGGTGGCGCATATGGGTTTTGTCACGGTGGGGATTTTTTCCTTTAACGCTCAGGGTGTTGCAGGTGCGATGTTTCAGATGATCAGCCATGGTCTGATCTCTGCCGCGCTATTCTTTGGCGTTGGGGTGGTTTATGACCGTTTGCATACCCGTGATATTGATGCTTATGGGGGTGTGGCTGATGCCATGCCGCGCTATGCTGTGTTTTTCATGATCATGATGTTGGGGTCTGTTGGACTACCGGGGACGACCGGATTTGTAGGTGAGTTTCTGGTTATGGTTGGGGCATGGCAGGCCAATATTGTTGTCGCCATCTTTACCGCTACTGGGGTGATTTTAGGCGCTACCTACATGCTTTGGCTCTATCGCCGCGTGGTCTTTGGCCGCGCGGAAAAAGATGAAATTCTTGCGCTTGAACCCTTGGATCGCCGCGAGATTTTTATCTTCTTGCCGTTGACGATTTTGGTCATCTGGTACGGGATTTTCCCGGGCGGAATATTTGACCTGATGGATGTTTCTATCGCCTCCATTTTGGATCAAATTGAACCTGTTTATCTGGACGCGTTAAACACAGCCCAGTCAGCCGTGACCACCATTGGAGAATAGATGATGGATTTGCTCAACATACAGCCGGCTACCGCAGAAATCTTCATGGCTCTGGTTGCCCTTGGCTTAGTGCTTGCCTCGGCCTTTATTCAGCCAGAGGCGATTGCCGCCAAATTTGTTCGCCGTGTGACCGTTGCGACCATGCTGTTGGCTATGTGGATGTGTTACCACAACGGGTTTATGCCATCATATGCCTTTAACGGGCAGTTTTTCACCTCACCCTTTATGGTCTATATGAAGGTGCTGATTTTGCTTGGGGCTGTTGGCATTTTGCTTATGGCTAAACGCGAATTTCAGGGTGAGAGCATTGACCGGCCAGAATTGCCCTTACTGATTCTGCTTTCTGTGCTGGGTATGATGCTGATGGTATCGGCGAATGATCTCATTGTTCTCTATATGGGGCTGGAACTGCAGTCATTGCCGCTTTATGTCATTGCCGCCATCCGCCGGGAATCCGTGCGTTCATCTGAGGCAGGGTTGAAATATTTTCTCTTGGGTGCGTTGTCATCTGGGTTGTTGCTTTATGGCGCCTCCTTGCTTTACGGCTTTACGGGGCATACCAGTTATGACGGTATTAAACTGGCTCTTGAAAACGGGATTCATCCCGGCGCGGTGATCGGCATGGTCTTTATGATCTCTGGTCTAGCCTTTAAGATTTCGGCGGCGCCTTTTCATATGTGGACGCCTGATGTGTACGAAGGCTCGCCCACTATTGTTACCGCGTTTTTTGCTGTCGTGCCCAAATTGGCGGCGATGGCATTATTTATTCGCTTTACTCATGGGGTGCTTGGTGATGCCGTTGACAGTTGGCAACAGGTGATTGTCATCATTGCCATCTTGTCGATGTTTATTGGTGCCGGTGGGGCGATCATGCAGACGGATATCAAGCGTCTGATGGCGTATTCGTCCATTGCCCATATGGGTTATGCGTTGGTTGGAATTGCCTCGGGCATATCCAGCGGCGTCAGTGCCGTCATGGTTTATATGGTGATTTATGTGATTTCCTCTATTGGGGTGTTTGCCTTGATCCTGTCGCTTAAGCGTGATGGAAGGGCGGTCACTAAGATTGAGGATATGGCAGGAATGTCTCGCTCGCATCCGGTCTATGCTCTGGCTATGATGGTGCTGATGTTCTCTATGGCTGGCATTCCGCCTTTGGGTGGATTTTTTGGCAAGTGGTATGTGTTTTCTGCTGCTATTGCCTCTGGCCAAGTGGCTTTGGCAGTGGTGGGTGTTCTCGCATCGGTGATTGGCGCGTTTTATTATATTCGTATCGTTAAGGTCATGTATGTTGATGATGAAACCCAACCTATTGATCAAGATATTCCGCGCAGCAATACCCTAATTGCCTTGACCTCAGCCATCATGATGACAGGATTAGTCTTTGGGCTTTCCTTCCTAAGAGAGACCGTTCAGGCCACCGTTCCATTCGTGGTATTTGTGGCAGGTTAAGGTGGGGGTTTCGATCTCGGTTTCGGTATTTGACGAAGCCACCAGCACCTCTGATTTGGCTAGGCAAGCCTTAGCAGACGGGGCCATATCCGGAACTGCGTTTCAGGCCTTAATCCAAACCAAAGGACGTGGACGGCATGGGCGGTTTTGGGTTTCCCCCAAAGGCAATCTTTATCTTTCTGTTGTGTTTTTGCCTACTCGCCCAATGATGGAATGGCCGGGGGTTTCTCTGGTGGTTTCCGTGGCTTTGGCAAAAACCCTTGATCAGGTGATCACACCTAACCGCGTTAGCCTGAAATGGCCGAATGATGTTTTGGTTGATGGAAAAAAAACAGCCGGAATACTGATCGAAGCGCATGAAAAGGGGATGATCATTGGCGTTGGCGTGAATATGATCTCAGCACCTGAAGTCACCGAAGGCGGATGGCCGGCCATATGTTTATCCGATGCGATAAAGGCAGGTGAGGATGAGACCGCAAGCGCAGAGATAGTCAGCCTTGATGCGTTTCGTGATCTTCTTATCAATGAGATGGAAGCCGCGCTATCACACTGGCAGGATAACGGTTTTGAGGGGTGTATGCTAGAATGGATGGCGCGTGCCGCCTTTCTTGGTCAAAAGATTTACATTCAAGATGATGAGGACGACACCCTAGAAGGCGTGTTTCGGGGGATAAATCCGGATGGCACAATGCGACTGGAATTAGCAGGTGGAGATATGTTATCTCTTGCCGCAGGTGATGTGAAACGGGCGCGGCCTGTGGCATCATTGGGAAATTGAGGAAACGATGCTTCTTGCGATTGATGGCGGAAACACAAATACCGTTTTTGGGTTGCGGCTAACCGAAAATGACTATCTGACATGGCGGATGGCCACGGCATCGGCAACAACAGCGGATGATTATGCCGCGTGGTTATCTTTTCATCTGGGAAATCATGGTTTCACGCTGAATGATATTACCGGCGTGATTATTTCAACCGTGGTTCCCGAGACCTTGCCTGCGCTTAAGCGTTTTGCTGATCGTTATCTGCCTGACCACAATTATGTTTTGATGGGTGATGACCTGTCGCATGGGGTGGCGATTGCGATTGATAAGCCGGAACAGGCTGGCGCTGACCGAATTGCCAATACCGCCGCCGCCGCGCATTATTATTCTCGTCCGTCGATTGTTATTGATTTTGGCACGGCTACCACCTTTGATTTTATCTCCGCTGAGGGGGCATATTGCGGCGGCGTGATCTCACCCGGGGTGAACTTATCCATAGGGGCGCTGTATCAAGCCGCGGCAAGATTACCATTGATTGATCCGAAAGACTGGCATACGGATATGCCAGTGATTGGTAAGACGACGATCGAGGCAATGAATAGCGGCCTGTTTTATGGGTATGCCAGTCTGGTTGAGGGGATCATTGCCCGTATGAAGGCGGAAATTGCCAGCGATCAAGTGACGGTTCTGGCAACAGGTGGATTAGGGCAATTGTTTGCCGATGCCATCAGCGTAATTGACCATTACGATGCCAATCTAACCCTTAAAGGATTGGTGATCATTTTTGAACGCCAACAGGACCTTTTATGAGCTGGAAGAAAAAAGACCTTTTGTTTGTTCCTCTTGGTGGATCAGGCGAAATCGGTATGAATGCCAATCTCTATCATTATGATGGTGTATGGATGATGGTTGATTTGGGTATTAACTTCCCGGACGATTCGATGCCGGGTGTGGATGTGGTTTTGCCTGATTTGTCATTTCTGGATGACAAGACGGCTAATTTAGCCGGATTGGTCATCACCCATGGCCATGAAGATCATCTTGGGGCTGTGCCCTATTTATGGCGAAAGTTGCGTTGTCCTGTTTATGGAACGGCGTTCACATTGTCGCTTTTGCGGCAAAAGCTTATTGAACATGGCCTTGAAGATGACATCCCCCTCAAGGTTATTGATTATAATCGTCCTGTGCCGATTGGCCCATTTACGGTAGAAATGATTGCCTTGACCCATTCCATTCCTGATCCTGCCGGATTAATCATCAAAGCCGGAGGAGAGCAAATATTCCATACCGGGGATTGGAAATTTGATCCTGACCCTCAGCTTGGCCTCATTTCAGACATGGATCGCTTAAAATCTCTTGGGGATGAGGGCGTTCTTGCCATGATTGGCGATTCTACCAATGCACTAGTCGAAGGTTCTACCGAGAGTGAGGAGACAGCAAGGCAAGGCTTGATTGATACAATTTCTCAGCAAAAGGGCAGGGTCGCCGTCACTTGCTTTGCGTCAAATGTGGCACGGTTGAATTCGTTGGTTGAGGTGGCAAGACAAACTGACCGAAGCCCGATGCTGGTTGGCAGAGCGCTAAACCGTGTGGTTGAGGCCGCGCGGCATTGCGGTTATCTCAAGGATTGGCCAGATATGCTTTCTATGGATGATTTTAGCCTCATCCCAAGGGAGAATATTTTAATGATTTGCTCTGGCTCACAGGGGGAGCCGCGTTCGGCAATGACGCGAATTGCTATGGGGACGCATCATCTCATTTCTATGGAAGAGGGGGATACGGTTTTGTTTTCCTCGCGTGAGATTCCGGGTAATGAGGCGGCGATTGGCAAGGTGCAGGACAGTTTGATCATGCGCGGCATTAAGGTCATTACCGCTGATGATGCGCCTATTCATGTCTCTGGGCATCCGGCGCGTGATGATATGACGGCGATGTATCAAATGATTCGTCCTGATATTGCTATTCCCGTGCATGGCACTTCGCGTCATGTTAAGGCGCATGCTCAATTGGCTAAGGATTGTCAGGTGCCGCAAGTGCATATCCCTGAAAATGGTCAAGTGATCCGGCTTGCCCCCGGGCCTATGCGCGTTATTGGTGGGGCAGAAACCGGCCTAATGACCATTGAGGGCGGCGATATCATTCCGCTTCATGGTGAGGCCATTCAAAGCCGCCGTAAGATGATGTGGAACGGAAGCGTGACAGCGAGTTTGGTGTTAAGTGAACGCGGAGAGCTTTGTGCTAGCCCTATGGTGACACAAAACGGCATCGTTGATGGTGATAAGGCCAGCAGTTATCTGGCAGAAGCCATGTTGCTGATTGAGGATGCGTTCACCGATATGCCGAAATCTGCTCGCTTTGATGACCGAAAGGTCGAAGATATGGTGGCAAAGGCGTTGCGTGGATTGGCAAAATCTATGGCAGGACGCAAGCCTGTTATTCAGGTTCATATTTTGCGCGTCGCTGCCTTAGACGCTGGGGAGTAAGGGCTATGCTGGAACGGGTGAACCATATCGCGATTGCTGTTCCCGATTTGCCCAAGGCCAGCGCAGAGTGGCGTGGGCGTTTAGGGGCTACATTATCAGACCCCTTACCGCAACCTGAACATGGCGTCACGGTTGTCTTTATCTCGCTTGGCAACACAAAGATCGAATTGCTTGAACCCTTGGGCACAGACAGCCCTATCGCTAGGTTTCTTGAAAAAAACCCCGAAGGCGGGATTCATCACATTTGCTTTGAGGTTGAAGATATCCTTACCGCTCGCGATCATTTGATCAAAGAGGGGGCAAGAGTATTAGGGGACGGAAACCCAAAAATTGGGGCGCATGGCAAACCTGTGTTATTCATTCACCCCAAAGATATCACCGGCACATTGATTGAACTGGAGCAAATCTGATGGATATCGTTTCCGGAGTCGTGGTCTATGTTTTGTTGTGGTGGTGGGTTTTGTTCATGGTGTTGCCGTTTGGCGCGAAAGCGGCAATAGCCCCAGAAGAAGGCCATGCCCCATCTGCCCCTGAGAGGCCAAGACTGCTGATGAAATTGCTCATCACTTCGGTCCTTGCCATGGTGCTATGGGTAGGGGTGTGGTTGATCATTCAATCCGGATGGTTTTCGTTTAGGGATTTGGCGCGGATTGACGCTGGAAAAGGATAAAAAAAATGGTAAGGCGCTAACCTCACCATCAGGTTTTATATATATTATGCTTTGGTTCCTCCCCAACCTCAGCTTTCGTCAAAAAGACTAAGATATAAAATTGCTCTTGTCACTATAAAAAAACACGGTTTGTTACTGTTTTTTTGGAATTTTGTTTATATGATTACTCAAATGGACTTTTATGACGATCACAGAAGCGGAAAATGCTATGCTGGAAATCTATTTAGCCTCTGATCATGCTGGTATCACCCTGCGCCAGCAGATCGCCGCCCATCTCACAGATCGAGGCATGATGATCCATGATCTAGGCCCTGATGAAGGTGAGAAAGTCGATTATCCTGATTATGCAGCT
>JALRFL010000002.1 GCA_023259875.1 Alphaproteobacteria bacterium | reverse complement strand
TGGAAGAACATTTTCAATATTCACAAAATTATTACCATCGTGGCCGTAATTATTGATGCGGCTATGTAGTGCCCCTGATCTAACCCAAAACCATAAGAAAGGGAGAACCCCCCATGCCAGAAACGATGCCCTTAAGCCTTGAGCAGATTTTCTCACTTGCTTATCAGGCGATGCGTGACCATGACGCTGATCATGACAATTCAGATGCTTTGGCGCAAACCGTCATGACCGCAGAACGCGATGGGTCCGTATCCCATGGGCTGTTTCGTCTGCCCGCCTATCTGAAAGCGCTATCATCTGGCAAAGCCAATGGCAAGGCGAACCCAACAATAACTCAGCCGACCTCTGCGCTTGTTAAATGCCATGGGGATAACGGTTTCGCCCCTATCGTGCAACGCCGCGCCATACCGCATCTTATCGCTGCGGCCAAAGACCAAGGCATTGCTGTTCTCGCTATGACCCATACCCACCACATGGCGGCGTTATGGCCTGAGGTTGAAGCATTGGCAGAACACAATCTGGCAGGATTTGCCTGTGTGTCTTATATGCCCATGGTAGCACCAGCAGGGGCAAGCAAAGCCTTTTTTGGCACTAACCCCATTGGTTTTGCTTGGCCACGCCCTGGAAAAGACCCTCTGGTTTTTGATATGGCTACCGCAGCGCTAGCCATGGGTGAGGTTCAGGTTGCAGCCAGAGAAGGCCATAGCGTTCCCCTTGGCACAGGGCTTGATGCCGATGGCAAGCCAACCACCGACCCTGCCCAAATTGCCAATGGTGGCGTCTTGCTTCCGTTTGGGGGTTATAAAGGCTCGGCTATTGCCATGATGGTAGAATTATTAGCCGGAGGCTTGATTGGTGAGTCCTTTTCCTATGAGGCAAAGGCTCGCGATAATGGTGATGGCGGCCCGCCCCAAGGCGGACAGTTTATCCTTGCGCTCAATCCAGAGAAATTGGCAGGGCCGGGATGGCAGGATCATTGTGAGGCTTTCTTTGAGAAATTAACCAGCCTAGATGGGACGCGCTTACCGGGGGAACGGCGGTACCGCAATCGGCAAGATAAAGGCCCACGCCATATCAACAAAGCTCTGATTGATACCATTGCAGGTGAAATGAAAGACCCTGCCGCTATCCTAGGCTAAGCGGCCAGTTGATCTGCGATATCTTCAGCGATAGCAAGGCTTGAGGTTAGCCCCGGCGAGTCCATCCCATAAAGAGCGATTAGTCCATCGCATTGATGGTCTGCGGCATAATGAAAAACAAAATCCTGAAAGGTTTTGCCATCAGGCCATATTTTCGGCCTTAGCCCTGCCCATGCTGGCACTAAATCTTGGGGTTGAAGCGCTGGCCAGTATTGCGAGATGGAGCGATGAAATTTCTCCGCATCAGAGGGGTTCACATCATAGCTTGGGGCTTCGACCCATGCGATATCAGGGCCAAATCTAGCGCTAGTGCCGCTGTCTAGGGTCAAGTGAATGCCTAAGCCGCCCCCTGATGGCATGGGATAAATCAAATGCCGAAAAGGAGGTTTGCGAGTGGTGGTAAAATATTGCCCTTTCGCCATGTAATGCGGCGGCACGGTGCTGTGATCAACCGCGTCAATCGCCTTTGAGACTGCCGACGCCCCATGTCCGGCGGCATTAATCAAAACACGGGTGGCAAAGACCATGCTTTCTCCTTGGCTATCAATCCATACCTTAAACCCGTCTTGGGTTTTTTCCGCCCGAACAAAACGGCTTTGATACGCGATGATAGCCCCATGATTTTCTGCGTCTGCCTCAAGCGCGGCCATGTAATGATGACTATCAACAACGCCCGTGATAGGGGAATGAATAGCGGCAACCGCGGTCAATTCGGGTTCCATCTGGCGCAAGGTGTTCACGCCGATTAGGTCTAAATCTGGAACATGGTTGGCTCGTCCTTTTAAAAGCAAGTCCTCTAATCCTGCGACTTGCTCATCTTCTGTGGCTACTATCAATTTGCCATAGCGACGGGTGGTAACGCCTCTGGCAGAGCAATAGTCATACATCATCTTTGCGCCTTTGAACCAGTTCACATGGAGATCATCTTCCATATAAGACCAGTCGAGAACTTTGTCCCACTTCTTAAAGAAGCTGAGATAGTTGTCAGCTTGCTCTCCCCAGAAGCCTTCCGGATCATCGACCGACTGCTTGTACATCGCTGCGTACTGTTCTGCTGATACGTTGGCTTGCGCCGCGAAGTCCGCAGGAACGGGATATGTCTTATCCTCTGACATCTCGGGCCTCCTTAGGGTTTAGATGACTGTATTTTTTGTAAATTTTTTTCAGGCTAGGCGCGTAAAAATAGCAAATTTAGCCGTCTTATTGTGTTGAACCGAGCCACAATAAAGCAGGTTGGTCGCCTTCGCCGATAGTCTTTTTCAATATT
>JALRFL010000258.1 GCA_023259875.1 Alphaproteobacteria bacterium | reverse complement strand
GTCATGATGGATGGCATAGCAAGGGGAATCTCAACATTCATCATTAACTGTCGACGCGAACAGCCAAAGGCCACCGCAGCTTCTTTTGTGGCCTCTGGAACACCGCGAATGCCCAAAGCGGTCAAGCGGATCACAGGCGGCATAGCAAAGATTAATGTGGCCAGAACCCCCGGCGGTTTGCCTGTGCCAAAGAATGCAATAATCGGGATCAAATAGACAAAAGCTGGCATGGTCTGCATAAAATCAAGCACCGGTTCAGCCGTCCGATAGGCACGCTCGCTTTTCCCAAACCAAATGCCCAAAGGTATCCCGAAAAGCACACAGAGAAAGGCGCCTGTTCCAATCAAAGCAACCGTAATCATTGACATTTCCCACAGCCCCATCATGGATAAATACGCAAGCGAGGCGGCGGTGAAAATGGCCACGCGAATACCCGCGAGCCGCAAGGCGGCGACAACAATGACCACCATCACAACCGGCCATGGCGTGCCAATGAGCAAGACTTCAATCCAATCCAACACCGTGCGAATGCCAAAAGTAATGCCATCAAACACATTGCCAAAGCGCGAGGCCAACCAGTCAAACCCCTGATCCCCCCATGCCGCCAAAGGTGAGAAAAATTCCCGATTAACGGGAAACTCACTAATCGTGATCGTCTTTCCTAAAACCCCACCTGTCAGGGATGACAGCAATTCATCCGCCTTGGTGACAGTGTAGCGAAGCAGGGTCAGGGGCAGAATACAGATGATCAGAACAATACCCCATAGGGCATTACCCTTGCTTAAACCGGTTTGGATTTTCGGGTTAGACCGCCAGCGCAGATATTGTTTTTCATACGCATAATTGGCATAGAAACCTTCAAGTAGTTTAATAAACGCAAAAAATGCTAGCCCAAAAATAAGGACACTAAACGCCTGTTGGGCGGCGGCGTTGGCCTCAATCAATGTGGATTCGGCGGCTTTTTTGAGGTTGTTAGCAATAATAAGCTTATCCGCGGCGGCGGCGGTATCACCTGCGGCGATTAAATCTGCCGCTTGTTGTTCTCGCTTTGCAATATTGGCCAAAAGCCGTTCATAGCGTTCAATCTTATCTGCCCCTAACTCGCCCCATAAGCCGCGTCCAATCTGAACAAAGGCAAACATTTCGAGAACAAGAAAAATCCAGAAAAAGCCCCATAGCCCGCGAATAGCCCCCCATAACGGGCCAAAGATGGCGGCCATGCTATTCCAAGTTAGCGTCATTTTTTCTGATTTTTGAATTTTTTCAAACTGACGCTGATAATAGCTAATATTAGTCACGGCAAAACTATCAACTGATGCCGCTAATTCGTTTTTTTCAATATCGTTCTTCATGCTTTTCCTCCCTGAATCCCTTTCAGCAAGGTTGGCTTATCAACGACCCCGATGTCTTTGCCCTTATCATCTTGAATGACAACAGGCTTATCAGAGCTAACGGAAATGTCGATCAATTCATCAAGACTAGCGCCATGATAAGCGCGCGGTGCTTTATCCAGCTTTTGTCCGCGTGGTGGCTTAAACTTCTCAATAGGCACCATAATCGAATGCGCATAGACCAATTTCAGTTTTGAGATTCCATCGACAAAATCACGCACATAATCATCAACCGGCTTGGTGACAATTTCCTCCGGCGTTCCAATTTGGACAATACGCCCGTCTTTCATAATTGCGATGCGATCACCAATGCGAATGGCTTCATCCAAATCATGGGTAATAAAGACTGTGGTCTTTTGCAACTGTTGGGAAAGCTGCATGAACTGATCTTGCAGTTGTCTTCGGATCAACGGATCAAGCGCGGAAAAAGGTTCATCCATCAGCAAGACTTCGGGATCAGATGCCAGCGCACGGGCAAGACCGACGCGTTGTTGCATTCCCCCTGATAATTCGCTAGGAAAGCGGTCTTCGTATCCTTCCAGATCCACCATTTGCAGACATTTTTGTGAGGTCTCCCACCGGATTGCCTTTGATGCGCCACGGATTTGAAGCGGAAAGGCCACATTGTCCCTTACCGTGCGATGCGGAAGCAAGGCCATATGCTGAAACACCATACCAATTTCTTTAGCACGGATGGCGCGTAAATCTGCGTCATTTAGGCTAAGGATATCGCGACCAAGAACATGAATTTGCCCTGCCGTCGGCTCAATCAGGCGGTTCAAATGCCGCACCAAAGTTGACTTACCAGAACCCGATAGCCCCATGATGCAGAACACTTCGCCGCGTTTTACCGAAAACGAGCAATCTGCGATGCCGACCACACAGTTAAATTCTTTTAACACATCATTTTTTGAAAGCCCTCGATCTTTAACCGCCTGCATGGCAATCTGGGAATCTTCACCGAAAATTTTCCATACATGCTCCAGAACAATGACATCGTTTGCGTTTGGTTTTTTCATGATTAACCGATGTGTGTTGTTAAATTCATGTCGCTTAGGTTGAGCAGCGCCATAAGTTAAATTGGCGCTGCCCCCTTAAGTTTTGTGTGACAGGGTTAGTTCAACCAGCTGTCCACCGCGTCGGCATTATTAGCAACCCATTCTTTGGCAAACTCGGCCGGATCACGCTTCTCAACAACAACAGCATAGGTCATTTGGGAAATCGTGTTGGTATCAAACTTTGCACTGCCAAGTAATTTCGCCGCTTGTGGGTGGCTAGTTTCAAGTTCTGCCGCGTAATGGATATGCAGATAAGCGGTATCCCAAGCCACTGGGGCGTCTGAGACTTCTAGCCAATCAGCACCATCAGTAGGCTGCTTCACATTCCACTTAGCCGGATCATGCGCTGGCTCTTTCAGGATCACCAACTCATGCAGAGCAAACATATGGTGTGGGGTGTAGCAGAAGAACACAATGTTATCATTTCCAGTTACCGCCGCGTCAACTTCGGCAAGGGCGAGGGATTCGTCCATTTCCTTTAGCTGCATGGTTTCGCTGTAACCATATGACTTCGCCCGGATTTTTTCTACATTTGTTGATGCCCAACCTGCGGCACCAATCCAAATCTCGC
>JALRFL010000131.1 GCA_023259875.1 Alphaproteobacteria bacterium | reverse complement strand
CCTAAAGCAATCATGGCCATACCGATGCCAACCATGATGCGGAAAGACCAAAAAATAATTTCTGCTGGAGGGATTTCATAAAGCTAACCATATCATGGTCAAGCGGCGTGTTCAGCCCAGGATAGCTGTTGGTAATTGTCATTTCAATATCTGCTTCGGGGGCAATTTCTCTGGCTTTGTTAATCACGGGGGCAAGGCGTGCCTTTAATGTGTCTAGTATCTCCATAGGGTCATCTTGGGCAATGTTGCGAATCTCAAAGGCCAGACGAGCATAATTGGGAACGATGTTGATCTGAACGCCACCCTCAAGGATGCCAGCGTGAAGCGTCGTATAAGGAATGTTAAAGTCATGATCCTTTGCCCCATGAAGGGCAATTTCAGACTGAAGCGTTCGGATTTCCGCCACCAAATCACAGGCAAGATGAAGCGCATTAACCGCTGTGGGGGCTAGGGCTGAATGTGCCTCCTTACCGCAACAATCGGCGCGAATGGCGGTTTTGCCTTTATGCCCCGTGGCCAATTTCATTTCTGTTGGCTCACCAACAATACATAAAGAGGGACGGATATCGGTATCCGCCATCATCTGTAAAAGTGACGGCACACCAAGACAGCCCACTTCCTCATCATAAGAAAGGGCAAGATGAAGCGGTTGCGCCAGCGGCAGTTTGCTAGCCGCAATCATGCTGGAGATGGAGGCGGCGACAAAACCTTTCATATCGGCGGTGCCGCGTCCATAAAGCCGTCCATCACGCTCAGTCATAGCAAAGGCAGGCAAGGTCCAGTTCTGACCATCAATGGGCACAACATCCGTATGCCCAGATAGCATAACACCACCAAGGCGACTTGGCCCTGTGCTGGCGTATAAATTGGCTTTTGTGCCTTCAGGGTTATCAATCACTTCGGATTCAATCCCATAATCCTTGAGCAGGTCGGCAACATAAGCAATCAGGGCTTTGTTGCTATCCCGGCTTACCGTGGGAAAGCCGATTAATTGATCAAGGATGGAAATGGTGTCCGTCATGGTTTTACCTATGTCTTCGTCAGGTGTTATGCGTCAGGATGGCTTTCCCGATATTTTTTAAGGAACATCTTAAAGAGATCAATGGAAACAACCGAAATCATAAACCAAGTTGTGAAATGATCCATCAGATGATCGCTAAGAAAAGTTTCCTCATTCTGTTCTGGCTTGGTCTCCATAAGGTCTGACCCCTATTTCCTTTAGACTTGTTCTGGTGCCCTTTAGTCTTGTTCTGGTGATAGAGAAAACATACCCAGACAATTCTAACCTGTCTATGGTCTTACCACATAAGGGGGGGGTATCACATGAAGGGGCTGGCAATGCCGATGTTATTGACGCGCTACCCCGCACATGAGAGGATCAGCCCATTAAGAGTTTTGTCATGATATAGTAGGGTAAAATAATGGCTGATATTGCGCTTCTTGATGGCGGCCTTGGGCAGGAAATTAGCAACAGGTCAGGGGTAAATGCCCATCCGCTTTGGTCAATTAAGGTGATGCTGGAAAGGCCAGAAATTGTTACCGAAGTGCATCACGATTTTCTTAAGGCAGGGGCAAGGGTTCTTGGCCTGAATACCTATACCGCAACGCCCTCGCGCATGGCGCAACATGGCTATGCGGATCACCTTACAACCGCGCATGAAACCGCTATAACCTTAGCCCATGAAGCGATTTCTATATCTGGTGTGCCCCGTCATGAGGTTAGCGTAGCCGCGTGTTTGCCGCCCCTTGTGGCCAGCTATGTGGCTGAGAAAGCCAAAGATTTCAGCGGCTCATTGGCTGAATTTCGGGAACTGGTCGCACTTCAGAATGATGGGGTGGATGTGTTTTTGGTGGAAACGATGTCCAACTGGCAAGAAGCAAAGGCAGGGATTACAGCGGCTCACGAAACGAGTAAGCCCGTATATGTGAGCTTCACCCTCAAGGATGATATGAGCAATCGCCTCAGATCAGGTGAGGAGTTAT
>JALRFL010000098.1 GCA_023259875.1 Alphaproteobacteria bacterium | reverse complement strand
GATCATATTCTTAGTATCGATATCTATGCCATGGACGAAGATCTGCGCCTTGATGAACGCCAGCTGGCTAGCCAGTTAGGCGTATCAAGAACCCCGATTAGTGAAGTTTTGGCAAGGCTAGCCCAAGATGGGTTAGTCGAAATTCTGCCGCGAAAAGGTGTTTTCATTCACCGCAAATCCATGAGTGACATTCTGGATATGGTGATCACTTGGGCGGCGCTGGAAAGCATGGCGGCGCGGTTAGCGACCAAAGTGGCTAGTGATGATGATTTTCTTTTGCTTCGGCGCTTTGCTCTTAATAACACCGCGTCCTCTAGTGAAATTCAAATCAGTGAATATTCAGACGCCAATATCAAATTTCACCAGACAATTTTGGAATTATCCGGTTGCGCCTTGCTCAAGACCACGGCGGATCAGTTGTTTATGCAGATGGCGGCTATTCGCCGCCGTGCCATTCACGAAGATGATCGCGCCAGCCGTTCGGTGAGTGACCATATGCAGATCATTGATGCGTTAGAGGCCAGAGATGCGGATCTCGCCTCTAATCTGGTGCGTGAGCATACCATGCGTTTGCATGATCATATTCAATCGCGATGGATGGTGTTTTCCAATTCAGAGGACACGAGTGAGGCCGAATCTTCGTCTCTCGAAGCGAAGCCTCAACCCAATGCGATTGAGGCAAAAATGGAGGTTGAGCAAGACGGCAACAAAGTGAGTGCGGAAGTATCACACTTAACCGCCTTGACGCCGAAGGCTGAAGCTCAACCAGAAACAAGTCATAGTTCAGATAATCAGAAAGAGGTAATAGAAATGGCCAGTCATGCATCTGCTAAGGCAGACAGTGATCATCAGGAAACCGACATCGCAAACTTAACGGATGGTTTCCATCTTGTTGTTGATGCTCTGAAATTAAATGGGATTAACACCATTTATAATGTTCCCGGTATTCCGATTACTGATTTGGGTCGGATTGCCCAAGCCGAAGGGATGAGGGTGATTTCCTTCCGCCACGAACAGCACGCAGGTTACGCCGCGTCAGTGGCAGGATATCTGACGAAAAAACCGGGGGTCGCGCTGACAGTGTCTGCGCCTGGCTTCCTCAATGGGTTGACGGCGTTGGCGAATGCCACCACCAACTGTTTCCCTATGATTCTGATCAGCGGGTCTTCGGAGCGTGAAATTGTTGACCTTCAGCAAGGCGATTATGAAGAAATGGATCAGCTGGCCATTGCCAAACCGCTTTGCAAGGCGGCTTTCCGGGTGCTTCATGCCGAAGATATTGGGATCGGGATTGCCCGCGCCATTCGCGCCGCGTGTTCGGGGCGTCCAGGTGGGGTTTATCTTGATCTTCCTGCCCAACTGTTCAGTCAGGTGATGGATATCGAAAAAGGCAAGTCTTCACTCGTGAAAGTGATTGATCCTGCGCCAGCGCAAATTCCTGCTCCTGATGCGGTCAAACGGGCATTAGATGTGCTAAAGGGCGCGAAAAAGCCTCTGTTGATTTTGGGGAAAGGCGCGGCCTATGCCCAAGAAGACGCTAAGATCGCCGCTTTTGTTGAAAAAAGTGGATTGCCCTATCTGCCGATGAGTATGGCAAAGGGGCTGCTGCCTGATGATCATGCCCAATCCGCCGCCGCCGCGCGTTCTTTGGTGTTGAAAGAGGCAGATGTGGTCATGCTGGTCGGGGCGCGATTGAATTGGTTGCTTTCTCACGGCAAGGGCAAGGCTTGGGGTGCCCCCGGCAGCAAAAAGTTTATTCAGGTGGATATTGAGCCGCGTGAAATGGATAGCAATGTTGAAATCGCCGCGCCATTGGTTGGTGATATCGGCTCTTGCCTTGAGGCGCTGATGGGCGGCATGGGTGAGGGTTGGTCAAAGCCGCCACAAGGCTGGATGGCAGAGATTAACGAAAAGAAAACAGGCAATCTGGAAAAAATGGCGTCCAAGCTGATGAGCAACGCCGTACCTATGGATTATCATGGGGCTCTTGGCGCCTTGAGAGAAGTGATAAAGGATAATCAAGAGGTTATTCTGGTCAACGAAGGCGCAAATACGCTTGATTTTGCTCGAAGCATTATTGATATCTATAAGCCGCGTCACCGCATTGATGTTGGCACTTGGGGTATTATGGGCATTGGCCAGGGGGCGTCTATTGCCGCCGCCGTGGAAACCGGCAAGCCAGTTCTGGCCATCGAAGGTGACAGCGCCTTTGGGTTCTCTGGAATGGAAATTGAAACCATCTGTCGGTATAACCTGCCGGTCTGTATCGTTGTGTTCAACAACAACGGGATTTATCGCGGCACAGATGTGAACCCCACGGGCGGCAGTGATGTTGCGCCAACGGTTTTTGTCAAAGATTCGCGTTATGATATGATGATGCAGGCCTTTGGTGGTGACGGCGTTTATGCCACCAACACGGATGAATTGGGGCGCGCCGTAAGAGAGGCGCTGGCCTCTGGCAAGCCGACTTTGGTCAATGCCATCATTGATGAGGCGGCAGGCACCGAAAGTGGCCGCATTGGCAATCTCAATCCGCAAAGTATTGTAATGCAAAACGCGAAAGCGAAATCCTAATCAACTGGAATGTTATGACAAGCTAGAAAATGGTGAACTAGATGACAAAAGCATTAGAAGGCGTAAAAATTCTTGATTTTACTCATGTGCAATCAGGGCCAACCTGTACCCAGATTTTGGGGTGGTTTGGCGCAGATGTGATCAAAGTGGAGCGCCCCGGCGTTGGTGATGCTACCCGTAAACAGCTCGTGGATAAGCCGGGGGCAGATAGCCTCTACTTCACGATGCTGAATCACAATAAACGGTCAATGGAACTCAACTCAAAGAATGAGACTGGTAAAGAGGTTTTGACCCGATTGATTAAAGAATGTGATGTTTTGGTCGAAAACTTTGCCCCTGGTGCCCTTGATCGCATGGGCTTTAGCTGGGAAAGGGTGCATGAGATTAACCCACGCATCATCATGGCCTCTATCAAGGGGTTTGGTCCCGGCAAATACGAAGACTGTAAGGTCTATGAAAATGTGGCGCAATGTGCTGGCGGTTCTGCCTCTACCACAGGGTTTCTTGATGGCCCACCATTGGTGACAGGGGCGCAGATTGGCGATTCTGGCACAGGGCTTCATCTCTGTCTTGGTATTGTTACCGCGTTGTTTCAACGTGAGAAAACAGGTGTTGGCCAGCGCGTTAGCGTGGCGATGCAGGATTCTGTCCTTAACTTGGCACGGGTTAAGATGCGTGATCAACAGCGTCTTGAGGCTGGGCCACTCAAAGAATACTCCCAATTTGGTGAAGGCATCCCATTTGGTGAGGCCACCCCTCGTGCCGGAAACGATTCTGGCGGTGGTCAGCCGGGGCGGATTTTGAAATGCAAGGGCTGGGAAACTGACCCCAACGCTTACACTTATTTCATTATTCAGGCCGCGGTTTGGGAAAAGGTTTGTGATCTGATTGGTGAGCCAAATTGGAAAACCGACACAGGCTTTGCTACTCCGCCAGAGCGGCTTGATAAGCTGAATCAGATTTTTGAGCGGATTGAACAATGGACTATGACAAAGACAAAGTTTGAGATCATGGACCTTTGCAATCCTCTTGATATTCCGGTCGGGCCTATTTTGTCCATGAAGGAAATTGCCGAAGACGAGGGGCTTTATGCCACCGGAACATTGGTCAAAGTCGATCATCCTGAACGCGGCGAATATATTTCCGTGGGTTGCCCAATTAAATTGTCCGCAAGCCCAGTTGAGGTTGAGCGTTCACCATTATTGGGTGAGCATACCGAAGAAATCTTGAGAGATGTTCTGAAATATTCAGATGAAGAAATTCAGACCATTTCCGAATCTGGTGCTATTGGTGAAGTCCGGAAAGCGGCAGAATAGATGCTAAGAATACAAAGAGGGGTCAAAACATCATGCGCATAGTTCTTCACGGTCAACAGGCCTTTGGTAAAGCGGTTCTTGAGAGGTTGCTGGAACGCGGGGAAGATGTGGTTGCGGTTTGCTGTGCCCCAACAAAGGAAGGCAAACCCGAAGACCCCTTGGCAGAATTGGCCAGAGAAAAGGGGCTACCCTTGCATCAGCCCTCATCATGGAAAACGCCAGAGGCGTTAGAATTGATGAAATCTTTTAAGTCTGATGTTTGCATGATGGCTTATGTGTTGTTGTTTGTGCCGCAAGAGGTGCGAGACGCCCCGACTTATGGCACTTTTCAATATCATCCCTCGCTTTGCCCTGAACATCGTGGGCCATCTTCGATTAACTGGCCAATTGCCATGGGAAAAACCCGAACGGGTCTATCTATTTTTTGGCCTGATGACGGGTTGGACGAAGGCCCGATTATGCTTCAGAAAACTTGTGAAATTGGGCCAGATGAAACGCTGGGGGATGTGTATTTTAACAAACTGTTTCCCATGGGTGTTGATGCCATGCTCGAAGGGCTTGACCTGATCAAAGCAGGTGTCATGATCAAACATGATCAGCGCCTTGAAGATGGCACTTACGAGGGTTGGTTCAGAAAAGATGATGCCAAACTGGATTGGAGCAAGCCCATCGCTGAAGTCTATAATATCATAAGGGCGGCTAATCCTGCCCCGGGGGCTTGGACAACCCAAAATGGTAGTGAGGTGAAAATTTATGACGCTGCCAGAATGGATGGCGAAGGTTCACCTGGTGAAATTGTTAATATTTCTGAAGAAGGCGTTGTGGTTCAGGGAAATGGTGGTCGTATCTTGATCAAACGTGTCCGTCCAGAAGGAAGCGGCAAAATGGCTGCTTCTGAATGGGCATCTACAACCTCTCTTCAAATTGGTTCAACCCTTGGAAATTAAATAGGATCAAACTCGTGAGTTATAAAACCGATATCGAAATCGCCCGTGAAGCAAATAAAAAACCCATTCGTGAAATTGGGGAAAAGCTGGGCATTGCTTATGAACATCTTCTGCCTTTTGGCCATGATAAAGCCAAAGTATCAGAGCCTTTTATTAAAAGCCTTGCTGACCGTAAAGATGGCCGACTGATTTTGGTCACTGCTATTAACCCAACCCCTGCTGGTGAAGGTAAGACCACCACCACCGTAGGTCTAGGGGATGGTCTGAACCGTATTGGCAAGAAAGCCGCGATATGTATTCGTGAAGCGTCGCTTGGCCCGTGTTTTGGCATGAAAGGTGGCGCCGCTGGGGGCGGATATTCACAGGTTGTTCCCATGGAAGAAATGAACCTACATTTTACAGGGGATTTTCATGCCATTACCTCTGCCCATAATTTGTTGGCGGCGTTGATTGACAATCATATCTATTGGGGCAATGAGCAGGATATCGACATTCGCCGTGTCGCGTTCCGCCGGGTTTTGGATATGAATGACCGCGCGCTTCGGCAAATCACTTGCAGCCTTGGTGGGGTCGCTAATGGCTTTCCTCGTGAGGCAGGTTTTGACATCACCGTTGCCTCTGAGGTGATGGCCATCCTTTGTCTGGCGACAGATCTCGCGGATTTGGAACGCCGTTTGGGGGATATCATTATCGCTTATCGCCGTGACCGTAGCCCGGTTTATTGCCGCGATATTAAAGCCGATGGGGCAATGACCGTTCTGTTGCAACAGGCTATGCAGCCTAACTTGGTGCAAACGCTGGAAAATAATCCGGCTTTTGTTCATGGCGGGCCATTTGCTAATATTGCCCATGGCTGCAATTCTGTTATTGCCACTAAGACCGCGTTGAAATTGGCAGATTATGTGGTCACCGAAGCCGGTTTTGGTGCTGATCTTGGGGCAGAGAAATTCCTTGATATCAAATGCCGTCAAGCTGGGCTTAAGCCAGACGCGGCGGTGATTGTTGCCACGGTTCGTGCGATGAAAATGAATGGCGGTGTTGCCAAGGCGGATCTGGGTGAGGAAAATGTTGATGCCGTGCGCAAAGGTTGCCCAAACCTTGGCCGTCACATGGAAAATATTGCCAAATTTGGACTGCCTGCGGTGGTTGCTATCAATCATTTTTACAGCGATACCGATGCCGAAATCAAAGCCTTGCAAGATTTTGTCAAAGAAAAGGGCGGTGAGGCAATTGTCTGTCGTCACTGGGCAGAAGGTAGTGCAGGTTCTGAAGAATTGGCAAAGAAAGTCGTTCAAATCATTGACAGCACACCATCAAATTATAAGCCTATCTATCCGGCTGAAATGGGTCTGTTCAAGAAAATTGAAACCATTGCCAAAGAGATTTATCGCGCAGAAGAAGTGATTGCCGATACCAAGATCAGGGATCAGCTCAAAGCATGGGAAGAACAAGGCTATGGTAATCTGCCAGTTTGCATGGCAAAAACCCAGTACAGCTTTACCACAGACCCTAACAAACGCGGTGCACCAACGGGGCATAGCCTGCCCGTGCGTGAAGTGCGCTTGTCCGCAGGGGCTGGATTTGTTGTGGTGATCTGTGGTGAGATTATGACCATGCCAGGTCTGCCAAGGGTACCTGCGGCAGAAACCATTCGCTTTAACAAAGATGGCCTCATTGAGGGGCTGTTTTAAACCAAAAGAGGTGACAATGATAAACAGAATCCTTGTTCCTATCAGAGACGATGGTAATGCTGAATTGGTGTTGCGCCATGCCATTAATTTAGCACAAGGCATGTCTGCACATATTGTTGTCACCCATTGCCGTCTGCGTCCGGTGGATATGTTGCCCTTTGGCGTTCCAATGTCACGGGAAATGAAAAAGCAAATAATGGAGCAGTCTGCCTCTGTCATGAATATGGCCGAGGGGGAAATGCGTGATGTGTTTGCCAAGATTTGCAAAGACACCGGCATTACCATATCTGACGACACCAGGGCAGCCAAAATTACCGCCAAGTTTATCGAAGCCGAAGGCCGTCAAGTCGATGTGGTTCGCCGTTATGGTATGCTTTCAGATATCATTGTTGTTGCGAAACCCGAAGTGGATCGGAATTTGGGGGCAAACACCCTCAAAACCGCTTTGTTCCATACAGGGCGCCCGGTTTTCATGTGTGCATCCGAAGCCCCGGCAAAGTCTAATCATTTTCTAAATAAAGTGGCCTTATGCTGGGATGGATCACTTGAATCCACACGGGCGTTAGCCCAAACCTTGTGGTTTATTAAATCAGCGAAGCATTTGACCATTTTGACAGCTGAGACCGGTCAGGTTGCGATTGCCCCAGACGAGCTCAAAACCTATTTGACAGAGCATGATGTCAAGGCCGATATTGTAATGGTGAAACCGTCGAAATCTATTGGTGCTTCTCTTATGGAAGTGAGTGAAAACCTTGAGGTGGATGTCACGATTTTAGGTGCCTATGGTAACAATCAGTATTTTGAGAGGGTTTTAGGAGGGGTGACTCAACATTTTGTTGATCATGCATCACGGCCTTTGGTCTTGGTGCACTAAATAAAGGTGAAAACAGTAACTTGTAAATATTTACATATTACACATTTTCACTTTTTATTAAACTGGAGGATGCTTAAGAAAATCAAACAGTTTAAGCAATAACAATATCACTAGCTCAACAGGAGGAAAACATGAGCATTATGAAAAAACTTGCCACTGGCTTTATCGCCGCTGGCATGACCATTTCAGCAGTCGTAGGAAGCGCTGCTGCATGGGAGCCAAATAAGCCGATTGATTTTATTATCATGGCTGGTAAAGGTGGCGGCGCTGATAAAATGGCGCGTCTGATGCAGGCGATTGTGGAAAAAGAAGGATTGGCTAACCGTCCTCTCGTTCCGACCAATAAGTCTGGGGGGTCTGGTGCTGAGGCTTTGCTTGCAGCAAAGTCAGCCAGTGATCCTGATCACACCATTATGGTGACTTTGAATTCATTCTATACAACCCCATTGCGTCAGCCTGGTCTTGATGTTGATGTGTTGACTTTTGCACCTGTTGCACGGATGGCCGAAGATACCTTCCTGCTTTGGGTTCATAAAGATAGCGGCATCACCACATTTGAAGAATGGCTCAAAGTTGCTAAAGCTGATGGCAACAAGTGGGTCATGGGTGGTACGGGGTCAAACTCCGAAGACAATATCATCACGGACTTCTTGAATGATCATTTCGGTCTGAGCATGAAGTACATCCCTTACAAAGGTGGGGGCGCGGTTGCTAAGGATGTGGCTGGTAAGCAGATCAATTCTTCTGTGAACAACCCATCAGAAGCACTTGGCTTCTATGAGTCCGGTGACATGATTGCTCTGGTTGCATTTACGAATGAGCGTCTGCCTATGTTCCCTGAAGTTCCAACTCTGCGTGAAAAAGGGGTAGATTTCAGCTACTTCATGCAGCGTTCAGTGGTTGGCGCACCTGGAATGTCAGCCGAAGCAGAAGCCTATTACAGCAATCTGTTTGCTCAGGTTTATGCCTCTGACGATTGGCAGAAGTACAAGTCAAGCAAATCCCTAATGGGGGATCTGATGTCTGGAGATGAATTGATGGCTTACTGGAAGCAACAGCGGGCTAATCATGAAACAATCCTTCGGGCTTCTGGCGCGATTCAGTAACAGTAATTGATGAGATTTATTGAGGGAGTTAACTCATGCGTCGTGCAGAAATCGTAACTGCGTTTTTATTGGGGATTTTCTCAGTATATCTCATGTGGAAAAGCGGTGATCCACCGGCTTGGAACCCAAGCGTTCCCCGCTTTTCTAATATTGGTTTTGATGAAACCGGGACTCCCGGAAGCGGTTTCTGGCCATTCTGGCTCGGTTTCATCATGCTGATCTGTACCATCTGGATTGGTATCAACTGGGTATTAAAAAAATCACCACAATCCATTTCCGAAGAGCCATTTCTCGATGATTTTGGCAAGAAAATGCTTATTACTGTTGGCGGTGGACTCATTGGTTTTCTGGTGTTGATCCATATCCTTGGCTTCTATGGCGCTATTTTCGTCTTTATGATTTACTACATCAAGTTTCTGGGGCGCCATTCATGGTTTGTGACCTTGAGCATTTCCACAACCTTGCCTGTTATCAGTTTCTTCTTTTTCGATATTGCAATGCGGATTGTTCTGCCCAAAGGCTATCTTGAGCCTTTGTTCATTCCGCTTTACGACATTTTTCTTTAATGAAAAAAACAAATATTTCTGGGGGATAATTTAGATGGAAGTCCTTGGTCATTTGATAGAAGGCATTATGGTAGCGCTAGAGCCAATCAACCTTGGCTTGGCTATTATCGGCGTCATAATCGGGCTTTTTGTTGGCGCGATGCCTGGGTTGGGATCGGTTAATGGCGTGGCGATCTTGTTGCCCTTCACCTTTGTGATTCAGAGTTTTACCGGCGGTGCGACTTCACCCATGATTTTTCTAGCCTCAATTTACTATGGGGCTATGTATGGCGGTGCGATATCGTCAATCACCCTAGGAATTCCGGGGGCATCAACTGCGGTGGCGACAACCTTTGATGGGCGACCCTTAGCCTTGCAAGGCAAGGCCCATGTTGCCTTGATGACGGCGGCGATAGCATCCTTTATTGGGGCGTCGATTTCTAATGTCTTGTTCACCGGTTTTGCGCCGCTTCTGGCCTCGGTTGCGTTGAACTTCGGCAATCCCGAGATTTTTGCCTTAATGCTCTTGGCCTTTGCTACTTTTGCAGGGCTTGGGGGCGATGATTTCCCCAAGACCATTTTTTCGATTTGTTTTGGCCTTGCCCTATCCGCAGTAGGCTTTGATATCATTTCAGGTGAGCCGCGGCTGATCTTTTTAGATATCCAAGGCTTTTCCCATGGCATTCGCTTTTTGGTGTTGGCTATCGGTATTTATGGCATTGGGGAAATGCTATGGACGATTAACACCTCGCGCTATGGATCTTCGATGTCCAAAGTGGAAATTAATTTTGCCAGCATCACTTACGCTGTTTCACGGTTTAAGGAAGCATGGCGCGGAACAATTATCGGCTCGGTTCTCGGCTTTTTTGTTGGTATTCTGCCTGCCGCAGGCGCAACACCGGGGTCATTGATGGCCTATGGCGTGACCAAGATGACCTCAAAGAATCCTGAACAATTTGGTAAAGGTTCAATCAATGGTGTTGCCGCCCCTGAAGCTGCGAACAATGCCGCCTCGACCGGTGCTATGTTACCGATGATGACCCTTGGTATTCCCGGCTCACCGACCACGGCGGTTCTTTTGGCTGGCATGGTGATTTGGGGGCTTCAGCCCGGGCCGCTTTTGTTCACCAATCAGCCTGATTTTGTCTGGCCGTTGATTGGCTCGTTCTATATTTCAAATGTCGTCGCGGTTTGCGTGAACATTGCCTTTATTCCGATTTTCCTATGGATGCTTCGGATGCCCTTTACCATTCTGTCGCCTCTGATCTTTGTGTTGTCATTGGTAGGCACCTATGCCGCTTACATGGATATGTTTGATGTTTGGCTGATGGTGTTGATCGGGATTGGCGGTTTCTTCATGCGGATTTTGGATTATCCCGTTGCGCCTGCGGTGTTGGCGATTGTGTTAGGCCCGATTGCGGAGCCAACCTTGCGCCAAACATTGCTTCAGTATGAAACCTTTACGATTTTCGTAACGCGTCCGATTGCCGGGCCGATAACCGTAATTGCTATCATTCTGATCTTGCTTCCTGGATTGCAGTTTTTATACAGGAAGATCAAAGGCGCCTGATGCGTAATGGCGGCGGATAAGAAAACCATATGTGATGCTTGGAATCCAGGCATCACTTCTACCATTCCGCCGCATCTCGCCCCCTCGGTTACGCTCTATCGCCCTGAAAATGGCCTCATATCCTACGCCGAAGCGGTTGAGGCGGCTCGTCTCTGTGGGCTATCCCCACAAAACATGGCGGTGCTTCGGGTAGAACGCCTTATCATTCATGAATTGCTGCTCCGTGTGACTTCGGATCTCTCTGTGCCTGATGGCCCGAATTACGCAGATTTGGGTATTTCTTTGAGGGCGATGGTGGATCGCATCTTTCGCCATCACATGATGCCAGAAATGGAACGCTATTCCGCCGCCTTTGATCAGATCAAAGCCAAGATCAGAACGCAACTGGATAGTATTTTGGCCGCATCCACGGCCAAGCCATCAGACAAGTCCAGCAAGGCTAAGAATGGCCACTGGCTAAGGTTTCTAGGCTTTGGTCAACGGCCGCCGTCCCAATCAGCCCTGTCAGACGAAGAACGCCTAGCGTTGTGGCAACATATGGCCAAGGCAGATCATGACGACGCCTGCACGAAAGCCTGTTATACTGCGCTTGCAACATTGGCGGCCGCGATGATGGGTCAGCAGGGCCGATTGATACCGGATCAGGCTTTGCTGGCAGATTTGACCAGCCGTCTGGTCATTCATGATTATGGTGCAAATCAGCTTCGCTCCCTGATCGCCCCTGATTTTAAGGCCGCCGCTGATCTTGAGGGATATCGATTTCTGCCTGCACAAAGCAAGCCTGTCGTTATGAACACCAAGGGCGCGTCTGCGGCTGGCAAAAGCACGCTTAGACCAAAACAACGCCAACTTGCCGCCAAGCTGAACACTGATTGGGAAGATTATGCGCTGATTTCCCCCGATTACTGGCGTAAATATCTGCTTGATTATGATAGCCTTGGTGAAGACTACAAATATGCCGCTATGCTGACAGGGCATGAGCTGGTCATGATTGATCACAAACTTGATGGCTATATGGCCGAAAAAGCAAAGGCAGGAACTATGCCGCATTTGCTTGTTGATCGGTTTCGCTTTGACAGTTTTAACACCAGCGCAGGTGGCGATTATCAAAGCAGTTTATTAACCCGATTTGGTCATACCGTTTATCTCTTTTTTGTCATTACCGCGCCGCAAAATACGGTGGAACGGGCTTGGGCTCGTGGGCTCACCACCCAGCGGTATAAGGCGGTTGATGATTTGCTCTATCATAACATTGAGGCGTTTAACGGAATTCCGGATTTGTTTTTTTCATGGGCACAGGTGCGCAACAAAACCATTTATTTTGAGTTTTTGGATAATGATCAGCCCTTGCATACGCCGCCGCGAACCATTGCCTTTGGGCTTAACAATATGATGACCATTCTTGATCCGGTAGCGCTTTGTAACATTGATCGTTATCGCAATGTCAATATTGAGGCGAAATCCCCTGATGACGTTTTAGAGCAAAGTGAGGATCCTTATCGTTTCCTCACCGCCTGCACCCAGAGTTTAGATCAGATCACTTTTGCGGATTTTAACACAGCGAAAGTCTATGGCCAGATGAAATCAGGACAGTGGATTTTTCACAATGCTGACGCTTGCCCCAAAGACGCCAATCTGCATGAGGTTTTATCCGCTATCCATTGGCATCAGGCCTCGGACACCCCAGATGTTACGCCCCCTGTTTTGGATATTAGGGCAGAGCATAATCATACCTTGGGGCTATGGGCACAAGAGACTTGATAACCCTCAACAGATAGGCTGAATTTGCTTTACCGTGTCTCGGTTTTGGGACATGATCGCAATTATGGATGATCAAGATCAAAACGCCTCGGCCTTGGGCCGCGAATTGCTGACCTCATCGCATTGGGGCAGTTTTTCGGTGAAACTCAAAGATGGTCAAGTTACCGCCCTAGAACCCATGGGCACAGATAAAGACCCTTCGCCTATTGGGCAGGGGATTATTGATGTGCTTGATCACCCGACCCGTATTACCGCCCCTATGGTGAGAAAAAGCTGGCTTGAACAAGGCGCTGGTGCCGCCTCTGAAAAACGGGGGGAAGAGCCGTTTGTTGAGGTGGATTGGCCAACAGCAGAAACGCTCTTAGCCGATGAATTAAAGCGCGTCATCACAACCTTTGGCAATGAGGCGATTTTTGCAGGATCATATGGCTGGGCTAGCGCAGGACGGTTTCATCATGCCCAAAGCCAAATTCACCGGTTTCTAAATTGTCTTGGCGGATATACGAAATCTGTCAACACATACAGTTTTGCGGCGGCGGAGGTTATCGTTCCTCATGTCATCGGCAGTTTTCGGGATGTGATTTATAATCAGACCTGTTGGCAATCGGTCATATCAGATACCAAATTATTCGTTGCCTTTGGCGGCTTGCCAGTCAAAAACGGTCAGATCGGGCAAGGCGGTCTCGGCAATCATATCCAAGGCACTGCTATGTCGGCGGCGGCGGATGCCGGGGTGTCTTTTGTGAATATCTCACCCATCAGGGGGGATATCCCAAATCACCTTAAACCAGAATGGGTGCAAATCCGCCCGAACACGGACGCCGCGCTGATGTTAGCCTTATGCCATACCCTGATCGCAGAGGATCGGCATGATCAGGCCTTTTTGGATCGCTACACCACGGGATTTGCCCCTTTTGCCGCCTATGTGATGGGACAGCAAGATGGGATTATTCGCGACGCGGATTGGGCAGAAAAAATTACCGCCGTGCCTGCCGATACGATTAGGACACTGGCACGACGGATGGCAGATCAGCGCACGATGATAAGCCTAAGCTGGTCCTTAACAAGACAGCAATATGGGGAACAGCCTTATTGGGCAGGGATTGTTCTTGCCGCGCTCTTGGGGCAAATTGGCTTGCCCGGTGGCGGTTTTGGGATGGGGTATTCCGCCCTCAATTCCATTGGCAATAACAGCAGCAATCTTGATTTCGCGGCGTTACCCCAAGGTGATAATCAGGTTCGCCATTTTATTCCCGTGGCACGCATCAGCGATATGTTGCTTAATCCGGGGGCGCCATTTCGCTATGATGGCGGCGAATATGTTTACCCGGATATCCGGCTAATGTATTGGGCTGGCGGCAACCCGTTCCATCATCATCAAGACCTTAATCGCATGGTTAAGGCATGGCAAAAGCCTGAAACCATTGTGGTTCATGAATGGTGTTGGAACGCGAATGCAAAGTTTGCTGATATTGTTCTGCCTTGCACCACCACGCTGGAAAGGCAGGATATTGCCATGACGCCGCGTGACAATCATGTCATTTCTATGGATCAGGCGATTGCCCCTGTGGGGCAGGCAAGGGATGATTATGATATCCTTTCGGGTCTGTCAGAACGCTTAGGGTGCAAATCTGTCTTTACCGAGGATCGCACGGCCGAAGAATGGCAAAGATGGCTTTATGATCTGTCGCGTCAGGCGTTGTCACGCAACAACAAAACTATGCCCGATTACGACAGTTTTCGGAAGGCCGGATGGTTTATGATTCCCGAAGATGATAGCCCTCAGATTATGTTAAAAGCCTTTCGTGATGATCCTATTGCACACCCCCTTTTAACGCCATCAGGATTGATTGAGATCACCTCTGAACGGCTAGGTGGGTTTGGGCTTGATGATTGTCTTTCTATGCCATCATGGCAAACCCCGAAAGAATGGCTAGGCGCGCCAGATTGTGGTGATCAGTTGCATCTGCTTAATAATCAGCCTTACACCAAACTCCATTCGCAATTGGATCACGGCAAAATTAGCCGGCAGGCGCGGATAAAGGGGCATGAACCGGTTTATCTGCACCCACAAGACGCTCAAGCGCGTGGGATCGCGGCGGATGATCTGGTCAAAGTCTTTAATTCGCGCGGCGCGATGATCTGTGGGGCGATCATCACGGAAAATATTATGCCGGGGGTGATATTGGTTAGCACCGGCGCGTGGTTTGACCCAGACCCCTCGGGTCAAGTCTCTTGCAAACATGGAAACCCCAATGTCTTGACACCAGACATTGGCACTTCATCTCTGGCACAGGGGCCAGCGGCACATTCATGCCTTGTTAGCGTGGAGAAATGGGCAGGGGGGAATATGACCGTCACCGCGCATGAGCCGCCAGAAATTTTGAAACGAGACAAAAAGTAGCAACACGCTTCTTGCGAAATGCGCTCTGATGACTTACCTCTAACAGATAAGCGCAATAATAACATCCATAAGGAGTTCGCCATGTCTAAGCCACGTTTTGCTTTTATTAAAGCCAAATGGCACAGCAACATTGTTGATCAGGGCCTCAAAGGGTTTCTGGAAAAAGTCAGCGCCGATCAAACCGATGTGTTTGATGTTCCGGGTGCGTTGGAAATCCCCTTGCTTGCAAAAACACTGGCAGAAACAGGGAAATATCATGCGGTTATCGGTTGCGCCTTTGTTGTTGATGGTGGCATCTATCGCCATGATTTTGTCGCATCATCAGTGATTGACAGCCTGATGCGCGCCCAAATGGACACTGGCGTTCCTGTGTTATCGGTGGTCTTGACGCCTCATAACTTCCAAGAAAGCCCTGAGCTTATCGAATTTTTTGAAAAGCATTTCGTTAAGAAGGGGATTGAGGCCGCCTCTGCCGCGCTTGAGATCAGCAAGGTTTACGCCAGCCTCTAATGCCATCCTTAACGGTGGGATAGCTAACGCAACAATCTGATGAGGGCGGAGGTATCATTTCTGCCATAGCCCCGATCAGACAGTTGCGCGTAATATTGCGCAACAAGAGCGGTCACAGGTAGGGATGATCCGTTGGCGTGCGCTTCTTGTAAGCACATCCCCAAATCTTTAATCATCCAGTCAAGGGCAAAGCCAAAGTCAAAGGCGTTTTCTGTCATGGTTGATCCGCGATTGACCATTTGCCAAGATTGCGCCGCGCCGCCAGAGATCACATCCAGCACCTTATCCATATCCAAATTGGCGCGCTGACCAAAATTAATCGCCTCGGATAAGGCTTGCACGAGTCCGGCGATACAAATCTGATTGACCATCTTTGTTAACTGGCCTGCGCCGGATGGCCCTACCAAAACCACCTTGGCGGCATAGCACGATATGGCGGCTTCTACCTTTGCAAATACCGCCGGATCACCGCCACACATCACGGTGAGTTTACCCCCTTCTGCCCCTGCCTGACCGCCAGAAACAGGCGCATCAATAAAACCAAGCCCATGATCACGGGCCGCGGCCTCTAGGCTTCTTGCCGCATCAGCAGAGGCGGTGGTGTTATCAACAAACACCGCGCCGGCTTTCATGCCGGAAAACGCTCCGTTTTCCCCTGTTGTCACCGCGTAAAGGTCTTTATCCGCCCCGACACAGCAAAACACGATATCGGCATCTTTGGCGGCGCTGGCAGGGGTGTCAGCGCTCTTGCCACCATGTTGCTTGACCCAAGCGGCCGCTTTCTCCGCGCTTCGGTTATAAACGGTGACATCATGCCCACCGGCTTTCAGGTGACCGGCCATGGGGTAACCCATTACGCCAAGACCAAGAAATGCTATTTTTGCCATGATGGATTCTCCTATTCAGCCGATCATTTGGGGTCGCAACATAGTCAGAAGCAATGCGATGTTGTGCGGATTCTAGCGTGATATGCGTCGAAGTGCAATCTGATGCTAGACAGGTTTTTTGATCAATGCCATGGTATGAACATATCAATCAATGGAGTGAACAAAATGATTTTAAGAACTTCCCCTCCATCACCCTTTGGCCGGATGGTGAAAATTGCCATTGAGGTGCAAAACATGGCAGATCAGCTTACGGTGCAAGCTGCGGATACTAATGATCCGAATGACAATCTGCGCCAGCAAAACCCCCTTGGTAAGATTCCTATTTTGCTGGTTGGTGATGACGCGCTTTATGACACCCGTGTCATTTTGGACTATCTTGATGAGGAATATCGCGCCAAACATGGAAACAGTGTGTTGTTCCCCGGATCAGGCATGGATATGTTTCGCCTTAAAACAAAACTAGCCCGGGTGATCGGTATGCTTGATGCTGGCATCCTGATTGTTTATGAAGGCCGCTTTCGTCCAGAAAATATGCGCGTGGAATCTTTTGTTGATTATCAGCGTGACAAGATTCTTCGCAGTATGGCGGAAATCAAATCCGAAAACCCCACTTATACGAATGGCGCAACACCAAACGCGGTTGAAATTGCGCTGGCTTGTGCGCTGGATCATTATGATTACCGCAAACAGATCAACTGGCGTGATCATTTGCCAATGATGGAGGCATGGATGACTGATTTCGCCAAATCCGTGCCAGGCTATCACGCGACATTGCCCGAAGATATTGATCCTGCCCCTTGGCGCTAGGCGCAGGTAGGTGTTAGGGACGCAGGCAGGTAACACTTGCCTGCGTCTGTTCTGATCCTAATTGGTGGGCACTTGTTGATAGGCTTTAACCGACTCCACCGAAAGCACAATATATCATCTAATGTTAATTGTTCATTGTTGCATGTTTGAGATCGCAAACGAGGGCAAGTCTATGTTGGTTGATAATTTAATGCATTTAGTTGATGAGATAAATGATCACGATTTGGGGAAGATTTCATATTCTGAGGATGGCCACTGGGTGCTAGGTGATGACAGCCATTTTCCTATCCAGTTAGAACCATTAAGCCATATTGATGAGATTATCATTTATGGCACTTTCGTTAAAAACACGGGCGAACCTATTTATACGCCAATCTTGGCATCTATGATGTTGGAAAATATGATTGGCACAAGCTTAACAGGTTATGGCATTTGCCCGGGGCCAGTGACATTCACCATTTTTTCCAAGGTTTCCACCTTAACCATGACACCGGCGCATCTGGTCGAATTGGTGTCAGGAATGCGCCAGTTAATTGACTATATCAGGCTTTCCACTTCGTTAAGTTCAGACGATGCCGACCAGCTGGATAAGGGCGAAACTGACCGGCTTTTGCCAACAGGTCAGGTGCATTAGGAAAAACGAATATAAAGGACATGATGGATTTTTAGCCATCAAAAGGGTATCAATGGGCAAAGAGGAGATACGCCCATGGCACCCAAATATGATTTTGACCTTACCTAGCCAACTGACTGCGACCTGCGTACGTTGGCCGATTTCAGACATCCATTCACGTAGGGCGCTGACAACAATTTCCCGTCCAATGATAACAATCGCCGAGAGTGTCACTAACGACGAGTCAAAAGCATCA
>JALRFL010000061.1 GCA_023259875.1 Alphaproteobacteria bacterium | reverse complement strand
CAGCGCAAAGCCGGAAAATAATCCTTATTAAGCAGGCGTTGGGGTTTTTGCCCGATAACGGCATAAATCCGCAATCACACAATCGGCGCATCTGGGTTTGCGTGCCACACAGCAATAGCGGCCATGAAGAATTAACCAGTGATGCGCCTCTTTCTTGGCGTCATCCGGAACAACCTTGAGCAGTTTTTTTTCCACTTCAAGGGGGGTTTTTCCTGTTGCCATGCCTGTGCGATTACCAAGCCGGAAAATATGTGTGTCAACCGCGATGGTCGGATGGCCAAAGGCTTCGTTAAGAACCACATTCGCGGTTTTGCGGCCAACCCCGGGCAAGCGCTCAAGCGCGTCACGGTCTTCTGGCACCTCGCCGCCATGCTCGTTCATCAGTATCTCTGCCATGGCCATGAGATTTTTGGCTTTGCTATTAAACAGACCAATGGTGCGAATATGGTTAATTAAATTATCCAGCCCCAAGGCCAGCATATCGGCTGGTGTTGTCACGACCTCAAATAAGGATTTCGTTGCCTTATTAACCCCTACATCCGTGGCTTGCGCGGATAATGTCACCGCCACCAACAAGGTATAGGGATTAACAAAGTTAAGTTCTGTTGCTGCCTCTGGCATGATCTTGGCAAAGCGCGCAAAGGCTTCCGCGATAGCGGTCTTTGTCATAGGTGGTGTTGGTTTTTCGGCTTTGGCGACCATGATGACCCCATAGGTGAGTATTGACCCGGCTTTAATCTACTCTATCATAAGTTTTATGCAGATGGAAAACCCACCCCAGACTGAACCTGTTGCGTCAAAATCTGACCATAGTCGCGTGATTACGCTATGGCCTTATTGCAGTTTATCTGCACGCGCCGCGATCATGTTAATGGCTGGTATCGCCATCGCGGGTTTTGCCATGTCATTGGTGTTTTTTATGCTTGGGGCGTGGCCAGTTGTTGGATTTGTTGGCCTAGAGATCGGATTGGTGTTTTTAGTGTTTCGCCACCATTATCACGGCACAAAACGGCGTTATGAACGCATCATCACCGCTGATCCTTCGCTTTATATTGAGCGTGCAGATGCCAAGGGTCGGGTTGCGGTCGAAAGCCTGCCTTTGTCATGGCTAAAGGTACATATGGAAGCCACAGATAAAGAAAGCTTACCTAACGATGACCCTTATCTCTTGACTCGGCAAAAGCTTTTCATTACCTCACGCGGACGCAAGATTGAAATTGGCGGATTTCTGCCCTATCAAGAAAAGCCTGCTGTGGCTGAAGCATTGACCAAAATGATTGAAAGCCGAGGACAAGCCTGATCACCTGTTTGATCTAAGCTTTCAGAACATCATCCATGCTGTATAGGCCTGCTGGCTGATGACTGATCCAGCGCGCGGCACGCAACGCCCCACGGGCGAAAATTACCCGATCATTGGCCCTATGGGTCAATTCAATGCGTTCGGAATCGCCATAAAAAATGACGCTATGTTCCCCTGCCACATCACCGCCACGCATCACAGCAAACCCAATATCCCCATCGCGCCTTGCACCATTTCGGTCAATAGAAGCGGCGGCGTCAAGCGATACGCCGCGGCCTTTTGCGGCGGCGTGACCAAGCGCTAATGCCGTTCCGGATGGGGCATCGATCTTATGCTTATGGTGGGTTTCGGTGATTTCAATATCCCAGCCATCCGTGAGTTGCTTTGCCACTTGTTCAACCAGTTGGGCTAATAATGTCACGCCAACCGAGGTGTTTGCGCATAACACAATGGGGATAGTTTTTGCAAAATCAGCAATCACTTCACGGTCTGCTGCACTCAGCCCAGTGGTGCCTATGACCATGGCTGTGCCATGTTGTGCCGCCATTTCCGTATGCTGGAGCGTGGCAGAAGGCGAAGTAAAGTCAATCAGCACCTGCGGGGAAGCATCAAACAACGCCTTGGGATCATCAGATAAGACGACGCCCATTTCCGGCATATGGTTGATAAGCCCCAAGTCTTGGCCAATATCTTTTGCTTGGGGAAGATCACTAGAGGCCACAAGCGCAAGCTGATGATCCTCAGCAATCAGCCTCGTGATCATTCGCCCCATGCGGCCAGCCCCACCGGGCAAGGCAATACGAATAGGGTGATGCGGTTTTGTGCTGGTCATGGCAAATCCTCTTATCAGCGCAATCATAGCCGCCAGAGGGGAAATATAGCAAGCATCCGGTTAAATTGGGGATGGCTAACCTTCGCCAAACATCTTTTTGATGCGTTTAACGAAAGAATCTGATTCCGGATTCTGATTTTTACCTGCTTTTTCCATTTCCGCCAGAAGCTCTTTTTGACGCGCGTTCAAATTGACCGGCGTCTCAACATGGATATCTACATACATATCGCCGCGACCACGCCCTTGCAAGCCAGGCATGCCTTTGCCTTTGAGCCGCAAACGGTGGCCAGATTGGGTGCCTTCCTCAAGGGTGACGCGCGCCATTTTGCCATCAAGGTTTGGAATATCAACCGTGCCACCAAGAATAGCCTTAACCATCGGCACTGGCATGGTCATAAACAGGTTATTGCCTTCACGCGTAAACAGGCCGTGGTCTTTGACATTGATAAAAATATACAGATCACCAGATGGGCCGCCGCGCAATCCTGCCTCACCTTCGCCAGAAAGCCGAATGCGCGTGCCGGTATCAACGCCTTTTGGAATATTCACATTGAGGGATTTGTTTTTCTGAATCCGCCCCTGACCACCACATGAAGTACAGGGCTGGCTAATCACCTCGCCTTGACCTTGACAGGTTGGGCAGGTGCGTTCCACCGAAAAGAAGCCTTGCTGAGCCCTAATTTTACCATGACCATCACACGAAGAACAGGTGGTGGGCTTGCTGCCCTTAGCGGCGCCACTGCCCCCACAGGACTCACAACTCGCCGGAACGGGAATAGTGATTTTCTGGGTATCACCTTCAAAGGCTTGTTCTAAGGTTACTGACAGATCATATCTGAGGTCTGAACCCTTACGGCTCTGTTGACCGCGTCTCTGGCGGCGACCACCACCCATGAAATCAGAAAACATTTCATCAAAAATATCGCTGAATCCGCCAGCAGAAAACCCAGAGAAGCCACCGCCGCCCGGTCTGCCGCCGCCGCCATTTCCATCAAAAGCGGCGTGACCGAACTGATCATACGCGGCGCGTTTCTGATCATCTTTTAGCACATCGTAGGCTTCGGTGGCCTCACGAAACTTTTCTTCGGCGTCTTTGTTGTCCGGATTGCGATCCGGATGATGTTTCATGGCTAGTTTGCGATAGGCGGATTTGATGGTCGAAGCGTCTGCGCCTTTATCGACACCCAGCACATCATAAAAATCTCTTTTAGCCATGAGTAAACAACCTAGTTATGCGTCAAATGCTATCCCCCCATTCCTTAACTGAAATAAAGAATAGGGGGGATGGTCAGCAAAGGGATTAGGATGATGCTGATTTTTTATCGTCACTATCATCGACTTCGGTGAACTCCGCATCAACTACGCCACTGTCATCGTCATTGGCATTATCATCGTTATCACCAGCATCAGCAGAATCGTCATCATCCTGTTGGGAATAAGCGATCTCACCAAGCTTCATCATTTGGGCGCTAAGGGCTTGTGACTTCTCGCCAATAGCCTCATCATCATCGTCATCAATAGCCTGTCTGAGTTCTGCAATAGCATCCGTTGTTGCGGATTTCAGATCATCATCAATCTTATCGCCTAAATCAGACATGGTTTTTTCTGCCCCATGGATGAGGGATTCGGCCTGATTTCGAGCTTCGATTTTCTCGCGGCGTTTTTTATCTTCATCCGCGTTGCTTTCTGCGTCTTTAATCATCTGTTCGATATCATCATCGCTAAGCCCACCAGAAGCCTGAATCTTGATCTGTTGTTCTTTGCCTGTCGCTTTGTCTTTAGCACTGACATTCACGATACCATTAGCATCGATATCAAAAGTCACCTCAATTTGAGGGATGCCGCGAGGGGCAGCAGGAATCCCCACCAGATCAAATTGACCAAGCAGTTTGTTATCTGCGGCAATCTCACGTTCCCCTTGGAAGACCCGAATGGTCACCGCGGTTTGGTTATCATCGGCGGTAGAGAATGTCTGGCTCTTTTTTGTTGGAATAGTCGTATTCCGATCAATCAAACGCGTGAAGACGCCGCCAAGGGTTTCGATGCCAAGTGACAATGGCGTGACATCTAGCAACAGCACATCTTTCACATCACCCTTAAGAACACCGCCCTGAATGGCCGCGCCTGCCGCAACCACCTCATCAGGGTTGACGCCGCGATGCGGTTCAGCACCAAAAAATTCTTTTACCTTTTCCATGATTTTCGGCATCCGAGTCATGCCGCCAACCAAGATCACCTCATCAATATCGCTGGCCTTAAGGCCGGCGTCTTTGAGAGCGTCTTTACAAGGCTTAAGTGAACGCTCCACCAGATCGTCCACCAAACTTTCTAGCTTTGCTCGGCTAAGTTTGACATTCAGGTGCTTTGGCCCGGACTGGTCAGCGGTGATAAAGGGCAGGTTCACTTCGGTCTGAGTGCTGCTGGAAAGTTCAATTTTTGCCTTTTCCCCCGCTTCTTTCAAACGCTGAAGCGCCAGTTTATCTGACCGCAAATCAATGCCGTTTTCCTTTTGAAATTCTTCAGCCAGAAAATCAATAATCCGTTGGTCAAAATCTTCACCGCCAAGGAAGGTATCGCCATT
>JALRFL010000262.1 GCA_023259875.1 Alphaproteobacteria bacterium | reverse complement strand
ATCCCAATAATGGATAATGCCCCAAGGAAGAAAGCCATAAATACCATGGGCATCTGATAGCCAAGACCATTGAGATCAGAAACCTTTTTCAAATGCGCAGAAACATAAATCGCCCCGGCGCAAAAGAACAAAGTGATCTTGGCGCTAGCGTGCATGACAATATGAAGCCCTGCCCCCTTAATGGCCATTTCACTGGCTAATGCCGCCCCCAAAACAATATAGGAAAGTTGCGAAATGGTAGAATAAGCCAACCGCGCCTTGATATCATCTTTTTGTATCGCGATTACACTTGACGCCAAAATGGTAAATGAAGACAGCCAAATTAACCAAGTGGACGCCCCGGTTTCTGCCACAAAATCATAACCAAAGACATAGACAACTACCGTTAGCATGGTAAAGACACCCGCCTTAACCACCGCCACGGCATGAAGCAAGGCAGACACAGGTGTTGGCGCGACCATAGCGGCAGGAAGCCAGCGATGAATGGGCATCAACGCAGATTTACCAATCCCAAAGGCAAATAAGGCCAGCATCCATGGGGCTAAGGCTGGATCAAGTTGACCGCTTAGGATACCGCCTTGCTTAAAATCTAATGTTCCTGCCGTTAGCCATACCCATACCACCGCAGGCAACAAGAGCATGAGCGATGTGCCAACCAATATCCCCATATAAAGGCGCCCTGCCCTCATGGCTTCGGCGTTTTGTTTATGGATTACCAAGGGATAGGTGGAAAAGGTTAACACCTCATAGAAAATGAACAGAACCAAGAGATTGCCCGACCATGCAATCGCTAAAGCGGCATGAACCGCAACTGCATAAAATGCCGCAAATCGCGTTTGATTGTTTTCATTCGTGCCGCGCATATAGCCAACCGAATAGACCGCGGCCATGATCCACAACCCCGAAGCCACCAATCCAAAAATAGCCCCAAGCGCCGTCACCCGAAAACTAAGATCAAGCCCACTGCTAATGCTAACCACCAGCCATTCTGGTGTTTCCCCTGCTAAGACCGCCAGAGCCACTTGAAGCGCCGCCAGAAAGGTTACCACCCCACCAATCGGCCCTAAACAATCACGCCATTGGGGGCGATGCGCCAAAAACGGGGTAAGAATCGCAACCAAAAGTGGGGCGGCTAAACCCAACATAAGGGCATGAGTTGCTGTCATCATGTCATGCCCCCCATCAAAACCTGCGCCGCGCCATAAGATATTTCGGTGATTGTGCTGGCACTAATACCAAACCAGATGTTCGCAAGTGCCAGCATCCAAAGTGGCACATAAATCATTACCTGTTCAGGAAGGCGCGATTGGCCTGATCCGCTTGGGGTAAACCACATTACCTCTATCAGACGCCATAAATAAATCACTGATAAGGCACTGGAAAACAGAACTATAGCGGCAATCTGCCAGTAGCCAGCATTGATCACTGCGCTCACCAAATATAGTTTTGAGATAAATCCGGCCGTCAAGGGCAGACCAATTAAGCTCAACCCACAAATCAGAAAGCCTGTTGCGGTTAGCGGCATTCGCCGGCCTATGCCTGCCAATCCATCAAGTTTAGTTTTGCCCGCCGCCGCCATAGCCAAGCCGCCAAGACCAATAAACATTCCGCCCTTAATCATGGCATGATTAGCAATATGAATAAATCCTGCTTGCAACCCTGCCAATGATCCCATGCCAAAGCCGAGAACAATGTAACCAATTTGGGCTATTGAGGATTGCGCCAGCATAAGTTTTGCATCGCGTTCATAAATTGCCAGAATTGTACCTAGCAATATGGCCATCAGGGATAAGGGGATCAGAACCCATTGCAAGATTAATTGGGGCAGAGGGTCAATGCCGCCAAAGATCGTCATCAAAACTCGCACCAGAATATAAAGTGAGGCCTTTGTTGCCACCGCCGCCAATAGCGTTGTCACCGCCATAGGCGCGTGACCGTATGATGGCGGCAACCAGAAATGCATTGGGAAAATCGCCGCCTTTACCATCACCCCTGTCACCATAAAGGCAAGGCCAATATAGATAGGAATTTGATCATTGACCTCAGGCAGGCGCACCGCCAAATCCACCATATTCAAGGTCCCAGTCATGGCATAACAAAAACCAACACCGATCACATAGAAAGTCGCGCCAATCGCCCCAACGACCAGATAATTAAACGCCGCGATCAAGGCGCGTTTATCATACCCACTGCCCATGGCAACAAGCGTAACCGAAGCCAGTGATGAGATTTCAAAAAAGACAAACAGGTTAAAGGCATCAGCGGTCATCACCAAACCCAGCAAACCGCCAAATGTTAACAGCCACGCGCCATAGACTCGCCCTAAATCATGATGAGATATTTCATTCATAAACAGGGATTTACTTGACATAGTTGCCACAAATCCTAAACCAGAAACCACCATGACAACCAGCGCGGTAGCATGATCAACGGCAAACTCAATCCCCCATGGAGGCGCCCAACCACCCAGATGATAAGACAGCCGATATCCTGCCCATCTGGTCATAAGGTCAGCCATCATGATCCCAGACGCTAAGGCAGAACCAGCCGTTGCCAATAACGCCAACCCCCAACCAAAACGCGCAGGCAAAAGCGCGGTGATCACCGCCATCAATAATGGCACCACAACAATAATGGCTGGCAGATGTGTGATCCAATCTATCATCAGGAACGCCCCTCAGATTTCATGACCCGTTTTTCAGCAAGGATTTCATCTTCTTCAATGCTGTTGAAACTGGCCTTGATACGCAAAACCAGCGACAATCCCAAAGCCGTTGTCGCGACGCCAACCACAATCGCCGTCAGAATCAACACATGAGGCAACGGATTGGAATAAAGAATATCATGCGTGGAGTTACCATGATCGCCGTGACCACCTGTGATAATAATCGGCGCGGTGCCGCCTTCAATTTTACCAAGCGAGATATAAAACAAAAACACGGATGTTTGAAACAAACTCAACCCAACCAGTTTTTTAACTAGGTTCATGCTTGAGATCACAATAAACAGCCCGATCATCATCAATAAGACGACAATAATATAATTCCAATGGGACAACAGTTGATCTAGCATCTATCGTCTCTTTCTTTGCTTGTAATCTGAAAACTCAAAACCAGCAAAGGCCATAAAGAGCCCAAGAATGGTGCTGGCCACGGTTAGCCCCACGCCAAACTCAACCAGAATGATACCCCAATGCTGACCTTTGGCATAATCCGCCGCCAAATAGTTGTAATTGAGATATTCGCCGCCATTAAGGAACGCCACAACCCCAACACCGCCATAGATTAACGCGCCAATCCCCATCAGGGCATGAACCACGGATGGGGGTGTTACCTTTTTGAGATTCTTAAGGCTGAAAATCATTCCATAAAGGATAAAGGCGGCGGCAATGATAACCCCTGCCTGAAAACCACCCCCAGGCCCATAATCACCGTGAAATTGCACATAAAGCCCATAAAGAATAATCGGAGCAAAAAGCACCTTTGAGCAAACGCGAAGAACAGGATTATTTTTCATCTGTGTCCTCCGTGTCGTCATGGGGGATGGGGGATGGCTGGCGCCCTGTTGCCCCTTTCAGAATTAGTAAAACTCCGATGCCAGCCGTGAAAATCACAATGGTTTCCCCAAGCGTATCAAAACCGCGGTAACTGGCTAACACCGTTGTGACCACATTCGGAATATGCAATTTGTCATAACTTTCCGCCAAATATCGCGGCGCGACATGATGATGAACCACAGCAGAGGGGTCGCCAAGAGGCGGCAAAGCCATCACACCCCATAACAACAACGCACCAACAACCACGCAAATCAGCAAAGGCAACACCACGAGCGCTTTATCACGCTTTTCTTCGGCCGGAAGCCAAGCCATTGCCGCAAGAAAAAGAACCGTGGAAAACCCTGCCCCAACGGCGGCCTCGGTAAAGGCGACATCCACTGCATCCAGATTGACAAACATCGCCGCTGAAATAAGGGAATACGCCCCAGACATCACAATAATCGCAAATAACCTGTGACTAAACATAATCATCACGGCAATCGCCAACATGAAACCAACCAGAGTTAAATCAATGAGCATCGCCGCCATGTTATTTCCCCGCCTTTTTGGATGAATACGACCGAGTTTCATCAACCCCTTCGGCGTCAATTTTCCGATCATGCGCAACCAGCGCGATAGCATGGCCAGAAATTGGGCTGGTAAAGGCCAGAAACACCCCAATCACAACAAGCTTTACCGTCACTAAGTTCCATCCGGAATAAAGACATAGTCCCAAAAGGATGAGAGCCGTACCGCCCGTATCAATCACGCCTGCGGCATGAATACGAGAATACACATCAGGCATGCGAATCAACCCAAACGCACCAATGATCACCAGCAAAGTGCCAATCCCAACAAGCCCAAGGGCTATGATCATGAGGATTTGTTCAAGCATTAGCTGAGCTTTCCGGTGCTAAACAATTTGAGAACGGCAAAGGTGCCGATAAAATTCAGGATGGCATAAAGAATGGCAATATCAATAAACTCTGGCCTTTCCATAATAAACCCATGCAAGGCTATCCCTAAAATGATGATTGTTCCGATGCTATTCACAGCCAACACACGATCAAAAGCGGTTGGCCCTAACACGACACGGACAAGCGCGATCACAATCGCCACACCAAGCGCGGCAATACTAACCAGCAACACCGTCATGAAGCTGCCCCATCAACATATCTGACTTTCTGTCCCATTTCGTCGCTTTTGACATCGTCTGCCATGGCGGTAGTCAAGGCATGAACAAGAAACCCATCTTTGGTGATATCAACCGTCACAGTCCCCGGGGTCAAGGTGATGGAATTGGCATAAAGCACGAGTGCCGCCTCACTCATTTCGCCGGTATGAATCTGAAACAGGCGAGGTTGAACCTTACCTGTAATAATAATTTTCACTGTT
>JALRFL010000224.1 GCA_023259875.1 Alphaproteobacteria bacterium | reverse complement strand
GGCGCAAGCGGTCCCAAAATACCAGCATTGAGAATCATAATAACAAGCCGCCCCCATCTTTCATGGATTGCCGCAGATAAACGGGGAAGCGCAGGCCGGTCGTTTAAGTCCATGGTGACTAGCGTGGCGGCGCCGCCCTCGGCCTTAATCTCATCATCCAGTTCTTCAAGTCCGGCTTGTGTGCGTGCGGTGGCAATAATATGCGCGCCTTGCCTTGCCAGTGCTTTGGCGGCGGCTCTGCCAATTCCTCGTGATGCTCCGGTGACGAGGGCGATACGGTCATTCAAGGGCTTCATTTGGTTACAATTCCCTTTGTGGAACGGCCATCACTTCGTCCCGGCGTGATAGGATATTCGCCAGTAAAGCAAGCATCACAATATTGTGGGGAATCCGCATTGCGATGAGGTTTATCAAGAGCGCGATAAAGCCCATCAATAGAAATAAAGGCCAGACTATCCACCCCAATATGTTTTGCGATGGCTTCGGTATCCATATTGGCGGCGATGAGTTTATCGCGATCCGGCGTATCAACCCCATAGAAACAAGGATGGGTGGTCGGCGGGCTAGCGATGCGCATATGCACCTCGGTTGCCCCAGCCTGACGGATCATATTAACGATTTTGATCGAAGTGGTGCCGCGAACAATAGAGTCATCCACCAAGACAACGCGCCGCCCTTTAATCGCTTGGCTATTGGCATTATGTTTCATTTTGACCCCAGTTTGCCGTCCGGCGTCTGTGGGCTGAATAAAGGTACGCCCAACATAATGGTTGCGGATAATGCCGAAATCAAAAGGGATTTTGGTTTCTTCGGCATAACCCAGAGCCGCAGGAACGCCCGAATCTGGCACAGGCACAATGACATCCGCGTCAACATGGCTTTCTTTTGCTAGCTCAACGCCAATTTTCTTGCGCGCTTCATAGACATGATGGTTTTCCATCACACTATCTGGACGGGCAAAATAAATATATTCAAAGACGCAAAACCGTGATGGCTGTTTGGCAAAGGGCTGGCTCGAAGAAATGCCGTCCTGATTAATAATCACCATCTCACCGGGGTTGATATCTCGAATAAACTCAGCGCCAATAATATCAAGGCCGCAAGTCTCAGAGCTGACCACATAGGCATCACCGATCTGTCCTAGCACAAGAGGACGAACACCGTGAGGATCACGCATGGCGATTAACCCTTGCGGCGATAAACATACTAGGGAATACGCTCCCTCAACCTGTTTCATGGCATCAACAAGCCGCAAGGCAGGTTCCGTTTGGTGTGATCTGGCGACCAGATGAATAATGACTTCGGTATCCGTGCTGCTTTGCATCAAGCTACCTGTTTCAACCAAAGATCGGCGCAACCGATCCGCGTTGGTAAGGTTCCCATTATGGGCAAGGGCAAAGCCGCCAAAAGCAAGATCAGAAAAAAACGGCTGAATATTGCGCAATTCCGGCTGTCCGGTGGTCGAATAGCGGTTGTGGCCTATGGCTGCCATACCTTTAAGCCGATCCAGATGCCCTGAAGACGCGTCAAAGTTTTCACCAACATGGCCTAGCCCACGATGAATATGAAACTCATTATGTTCAATATCCATGCTGACAATTCCTGTGGCTTCCTGTCCGCGATGCTGAAGCGCGTGAAGCCCTAATGCACTATGTACGGCGGCCTCTGTGGTGCCATAAACACCAAATACGGCACATTCATCATGAAAGCCATCCACAGGCACAGCGTCATCATAGGGCATTATTGGTTTCCATCAGTAATAGTGGGTGAGGTACCAAGCTCATCAGAAAGAAGATCACCAACCGCGTTAGATGTTGGTGTTGATGCGCTTTCTTCGCTTGGTGAAATGATTTGATCGGTAATCTCATTGGCTTGATCGGGATCAATCAGCGTATCTGGAATTTTGGCTGAAATTTCCTCGCGCATGGTTTCCGGTGTTAGGCTTGCCAAAAATAAAGTCGTGCTTCGCAACCCGTCTGCCAAGGCGGCTTCGCGCACCATATTTGGCAGGGCTTCTTCGCTATCAACCGCAAAGAGCGCGCTCATATAAAGAAGGGCGGCAATCACAAATCCGCGTGCTAAGCCATAAATAAAACCAAGCGGCCGATCAAGAATATTGAGGGTGAAACGCCGCAAGGGTGGAGTCAAGATATTCGACAGCACATACCAAAAGATCGCAACAAGCAAAAAGGGAATCGCAAACCCCAGCACGCTAACGATCATTTCAGATGCGATATGATCCACTAATTGCTCAGCCACCATGGCATCAGTCAGACGCGCAACAATGACGGCAACAACCCATCCAGCAAGGCCCAACGCCTCACGGATTAAACCTCTAAGACTTGCCATAAAGCCGGAAATCACGGCGATGATGACAATCAGGATGTCGATAAGATTAAAAGGAATTGCAATTTCCATATCGGTTTCTTTTACCCTATTTGAGGTGGCTTGGGCAATCTCTTATCTTGGTTTTTGTTTCATGCCGCCAAGCGCCCCAATCAGCGCGCCAAGATCAGCCACATGATGCAACGCCATGCCATCTGGTATTTCTAAATCAACCCCTTTTAATGGTGGAAGAATAGCCTGATCAAAACCTAATTTTGCGGCCTCTTTAAGGCGCAATTCGGGATGCGCCACTCGGCGTGTTTCGGCGGCGAGGCCCACCTCACCAAAGACAACACAGTTTCGCGGACAGGGCAGGTCACTAATGGACGATAAAAGCGCAGCGGCAACCGCTAAGTCTGCCGCAGGTTCGCTAATCTTGACGCCGCCTGCCACATTCAAAAAAATATCGCGGCCAGAAAGCGGCACGCCGCCGCGCGCCTCTAAGACGGCGGCTAACATGGAAAGCCTGCCTTGATCCCAACCAACAACATTGCGGCGAGGGTTTGCCATGGTAGATGGGGCAACTAACGCTTGGATTTCCACCAGAATCGGCCTTGTCCCCTCAAGGCCAGCAAATACCACCGCGCCCGATACATGATCTTGCCGATCTGCCAGAAACAGCTCGGATGGGTTGGCAACCTCTGCTAGGCCACTGCCTTTCATTTCAAAGACACCAATTTCATCCGTTGGGCCAAAGCGGTTTTTCATACAGCGCAAGATGCGAAAATGGTGGCTACGGTCACCTTCAAAATGCAACACGGTATCAACCATATGTTCAAGAACCTTTGGTCCAGCAATAGCCCCATCCTTGGTGACATGACCGACAATGATGACCGCCGCGCCTTTGGATTTTGCCGCGCGTATGATTTCAAAGGCACTGGCGCGAACCTGACTCACCGTCCCGGGGCCAGATTCGATAGATGGTAAAAACATGGTTTGTATCGAATCAATTACGGCAACGGTGACCGGTTGTGCCGCAGTTAATGAGGCGCAAATATCCGCGGCGTTGGTGCTAGTTGCCAGCCCAAGGGACATATCCTGTTGGGCAAGACCCAGACGGCTACCGCGCATCCGGATTTGTTCGACTGATTCCTCACCGCTGAAATAAGCGGCATCCTGCCCCATTGTTGCCATCTGGCACACCATCTGAAGCAAAAGGGTGGATTTTCCTATTCCCGGATCACCGCCAATCAGCGTGGCTGACCCCGGCACTAACCCACCGCCAAGCACCCGATTTAATTCAGGTATGCCAGTGGAAAGCCTTGGTGGGGGTGCGGTTTCACCAACCAAGCCGTGCATCGTTATTTTGCTGCCTTTGGCCTTGCCTGCCGCCCCGGGGGTGGCGCTTATGGTTTCTTCGTTAATGCTGTTCCAGCTGTTACACTGGCTGCATTTGCCTGACCATTTGCTGTGTACCGCGCCGCATTGTTGACAGACATACTGGGTTTTGCTTCGCGCCATCTAAATGCTTTCTGCATATTTGGTTAAAGGGCCGGTTGGCAAGCCATGCACAAACTGATGCACGACGGGATGATCGACTTGATCCATATCTTTGACGCTTCCTTGCCAGATAATATGCCCATCATGGATCATCGCCACCTGATCAGCAATTTGCCTGACAGAGTTCATATCATGGCTAATGGTCATAGCGGTTGCCCCCAAGCGATCCACCGCGTTGCGGATCAGCCGGTTGATCACGCCGCTGGTGATAGGATCAAGGCCAGAGGTCGGCTCATCAAAAAACAATATCCCCGGTTTGTCAGCAATCGCCCGCGCGAGACCAACGCGTTTCTGCATACCACCAGACAATTCGGCGGGATAAAGATCAAGCACACGCTCCTCAAGCAAGACTTCCGCCAAGGTGGCTTTCGCCTCTGCTCGTAATCTGGCCTTATCCATCTTTGTGTTCTGGCGATAACGGAACATGACATTTTCCCAAACCGGCAGGGAATCAAACAGCGCCCCACCTTGAAACAGCATGCCGAATTTTTTTAACACTTCCTCACGGGTACGGCGGCTAGCACCAACAGTTTCAATCCCATCCACGGTGGCTGATCCGCCATCGGGCTGGATCAAACCCAGAATACATTTCAACAACACCGATTTGCCAGTGCCAGACGCCCCGATAATGGCAACCGACTGCCCTTTGGGAACATCAAGGGAAATGCCTTTGAGCACATGTTTTGAGCCAAAGCTCTTTTTCAGGTCACGGATTTGGATTTGCGTTTCTGTCATGGTCTCACCGCACGAAAGCAAAGCCAGTGATCATGAAATCAAATATCAAAATCATGATGGCGGAATAAACAACGGCATTGGTCGTAGCGCGGCCTACCCCTTCGGCGCCGCGACCCGAATGATAACCGAAATAGCATCCCATGATCGCAACGGTGAAACCGAACACTGCGGCTTTCACAAGACCAATGATCACATCAAAGGGTTCAAGAAACTCAAGTGTGCCTGCCAGATAAACAGATGGCGAAAACCCTAGCTGATAAATGGCAATCACATAGCCGCCAAAGACGCCGATAATATCACCAACCAACACCAAAAAGGGCAGGCATATCGTGCCAGCAATGACCCGTGGGGCGATCAAATACTGCATTGGGCGCGTGGATAAGGTATCAAGGGCGTCAATCTGGTCGGTGACGCGCATGGTGCCAATTTCGGCGGCCATTGCCGCCCCTATGCGTCCTGCGACCATCAATCCAGCCAAGACAGGGCCTAATTCACGGGTGATAATCAAGACCACCACGGTCGCCACAGAAGTTTCCCCTTCGGCTGAAAATCTCTCGGTGCCGGTATAGCTTTGCAACGCAATCACCATGCCGGAAAACATCGTCGTTAAGCCAACTACGGGCAGAGAATAATAACCAATATCAATAATCTGGCGCAAAATCTGACGCCCATACCATGGGGTGCGAACAAGCCAGAAGAGCGCCTGCCCAACAAATAGGGTCAGCCGTCCCACTTCCGATAACATGCCAAGGGCGGCTCTGCCGGGGATTTGTAACACTTGCACCATAACACCTTTCTTAAGGGAATTTGGTTTTATCGTCACCTGTTTCTTCGGTTATCCTAGCATTGGTATAGCCAGCATATCAGACATATGATCGGGTTGCCCGAAGACCAAGCGACGTTAAGACATCATAGCAAATCGTGTCACTTAATAAAGCCATGACATTCGCATCATGATCCGGATTGATCAGGGTAAGATAATCCAGACTGCCTAACAGACCTTCTGGCCAATCCGTAATATCAATGACATGGGTATCCATAGACACGCGCCCTAATATCGGGGCGGCACGCTTGCCATACCAGACCTGCCCCTGATTGCTAAGTTGGCGCCGCAACCCATCAGCATAGCCCCCAGCCACAGTGGCTAAGACGCTATCCCGGGTGAGTTGATAAGTGGCGTTATACCCCACATATTCCCCAGCCTTAGCATGGCGTATCTGAAGCACGCGACCTTTTAAGGTCAGGGCAGGGGTGAACCCTTCGCTTGGCAGAGGCGGATATCCATAAAGCGCGATACCGGGGCGGATCATATCAAAATGATAATCACTCCCAAGCAAAGCCCCCCCAGAAGCGGCAAGGCTGGCAGGCGTCTTTGGCAACGCACGGATCGCATCGCAAAAGCGTTTGCGCTGAACTTCGCTCAAATCACTGGATGGATCATCCGCGCTTGATAAGTGCGAATACACCCATTTGATATCTCCGGATTTTAGCAACCCGGCGGCGTTAGTTTCCGTCAGCCAGCGCCAATCAAGGCCAAGCCGGTTCATCCCGGTATCAATTTGCACCATCACAGATGGTTTCTTGCCGCCATAATCATGCAATTGATCCAGCAAGGCGACCTGTCCGGCATCATTAATGCTAGGGGTCAGATCAAAATTTTTAATCAGATCAATATCACCAGCAAAAAGCCCGTCATAATACCCTATGACGGAATCGCCAGCATGAGGACGGATTGCTGCTGCCTCATCCGCGCTTGCGGTAAAAAAGATGCGGCAACCGGCGTGATAAAGGGCGGCAGTAACTGCCTCTGCCCCATGACCATAAGCATCAGCTTTGACCACTGCGGCGGTTTGGGCCTGACCTGATAGCTGATCCAGCCTCTGCCAATTGCGGATAATAGCATCACGATTGATCTCAGCAATAAGGCGGTCAAACACGGCCATCAGTTCTTAAAAACGCTCAGGCAGGTGATCTTCGGCCACAGCGTCCGTGAATTTGGTGAACTTGCCAATAAAGTTTGGCGTCACAACGCCGGTGCTACCATGGCGCTGTTTGGCGATAATAACCTCCGCCTTGCCTTGTACCTTTTCTGACTTTTCGACCCAGCGGTTATGCCTGATCTGATAAGTATCTAGGGATTCTTCAGGCTTTTGTTCAGGCTCGCTCTTGCTTAGGTAGTATTCTTCACGATAAACAAAAAGCACCACATCCGCGTCCTGTTCGATTGACCCTGATTCGCGCAAGTCAGAAAGGTTCGGGCGTTTGTCTTCGCGCTGTTCCACCGCGCGTGAAAGCTGTGACAAGGCCAGAACTGGGATATCAAGCTCTTTGGCGATATTTTTAAGGGTTCGGCTAATGGATGAGATTTCCTGAACGCGATTTTCGGTTTTTGTTCCTAATGGCGCGGATAAAAGCTGAAGGTAATCGACTACCAAAAGGCCTAGGCCATGGGTTCGTTTCAACCGCCTTGCCCGTGATGCCAATTGCGATACGGAAATGCCGGGGGTGTCGTCAATATAAAACGGCGCATTTTCAATGGCGTTGCTGGTGCGAATGATATCGTTAAATTGTGCAGGGTTAATGCGGCCAAGGCGCAAGTCATCTGATGGGATACCTGTTTCGCTAGATAATATCCGGTTAGCCAATTGTTCTGACGACATCTCAAGCGAGAAGAAAGCCACATATTGCGGTTTTTCATCGGTGCGTGTGGTGGTGGCGGCATGAAAAGCAATATTGGTGGCCAGCGCGGTTTTCCCCATGCCCGGGCGGCCGGCTAGGATGATCAAATCTGAAGGCTGTAATCCCCCCAGATAATTATTCAATCCGGTTAACCCTGTGCTAACGCCAGAAATATGACCGCTGTTTTTATGCGCAGCTTCGGTTCTCTTGATGGCCGAAGTCAGGGCTTGATGCAAAGGCAGAAGACCAGTTGACACCTTATCGTTTTCTGCCAGTTGGAACAGCTCTTGTTCGGTTTCCTCAATCAGGGTTTCAGCGTTGATATCCAGATTGGCGGTTCGTGAACGGCTAATGGTTTCATCCGCGATCAGAATCAATTTGCGGCGCAAAAAACACTGATAAATATCAGTAGCATAATGCGGAGCCTCAGAAAGTGAGGTCACATTATCCATCAATTCGCGCAGATAGGTTTCAATATCAATATCGTCAAACCCTTGGTCACCAATAAAATAGCTTTTCAAGGTGACCGGATTGGCAAGCTGGCCTTTGGAATGCAGTCTGCGGATGGCGGCAAAGATACGGCCATTGAGGGGGTTCACAAAATGGCTCTCATCCAGATTGTCAGGGATACGGTCAAAAATCTCATTATCACTAAGCAATGCCCCTAGCAAATCTTGCTCTGCCTCAATATTCTGGGGCAGGGGGCGATCTGCTAGATTGCTTGATGATCCTGTTTGGATGTAACCGTCACTCATGTTGACATCATAGCATCAAAAAAACAGGCATGAAAATTATCATGCCTGCTTTCATATTGTGATTACCGTGGATACTGGGGATAACTAAAAATTGTTATCCGATATCAGTAGGTTAAGCTGAGGTGTTTTCGGTATCCCCTGCGTCGACATCTGCCTGATCAGCGGCTTCGTTTGCGGCTGGGGCATCCCCACCTGTGGTATCCTCAATATCTTCGGCGTCAAGTTCAGCCATTCTCTGTTCGGCGGCTTTGGCCGCTTCTGCGGCTTCCATTCGTTCCCGTTCAGCAACATCACTGACAATGGCGCGGCCAAGCTTGATTTGTTCAGCCGCTTCATCCGCACTACGGGCAATATTGACCGTCACTTCAACAGAAACTTCAGGATGCAGAATTACCCGCACAGGGAAAAGCCCAAGGGTTTTGATCGCGGTGTTAAGATCAATTTG
>JALRFL010000073.1 GCA_023259875.1 Alphaproteobacteria bacterium | reverse complement strand
GGTCAAAATCAACCTCAACATAATGGTCCTGAAAGGTTGAGTTCTGTTCAGGATCAAGCACCTCAAGCAAGGCCGAGGACGGATCACCGCGCCAATCAGCACCAACCTTATCAATTTCATCCAACAGCATCAGAGGGTTACAACTGCCTACCTTTTTGAGGCTTTGCATAACTTTACCGGGCATGGAACCAATATAGGTGCGGCGGTGACCGCGAATTTCACTTTCATCGCGAATACCACCTAGCGCAAAGCGGGTAAACTTTCGTCCTGTCGCTCTAGCGATAGACTTACCAAGAGAGGTTTTTCCAACCCCCGGAGGGCCAACAAGACAAAGAATCGGGCCTTTGATTTTTTTCATGCGTTGCTGAACGGCCAAAAACTCAATAATCCTGTCTTTAACCTTATCAAGCCCGTAATGATCCTGATCAAGGACTTTTCTTGCCTCATTGATATCAAGGTTAATGCGCGACTTTTTCTTCCATGGCAGGGACAAAAGGGTGTCGATATAATTACGCACCACCGTGGCTTCTGCGCTCATTGGGCTCATATTCTTGAGCTTTTTAAGTTCAGCATTAACCTTTTCTTTGGCCTCTTTGGAGAGTTTGGTCTTTTTCGCGCGATCTTCGAGTTCGGTGATCTCATTGCTACCATCTTCGCCATCACCAAGCTCTTTTTGTATGGCTTTGATCTGTTCGTTCAAATAGTAATCGCGCTGTGATTTTTCCATCTGCCGCTTCACGCGATTGCGAATGCGCCGCTCAACCTTCATGACGCCAATTTCCTCGCGCATCAGCTCACCAATGCGTTCCAGACGGTCACCAACATCGAGCAATTCCAAAAGCTCTTGTTTATGTGCAATTGTGACAACCAAATGCGACGAAATGCTGTCGGCTAACTTCCCTGCATCTTCGATCTGGCCAAAGGACACCATCACTTCGGATGGAATTTTCTTATTCAGCTTAATATATTGTTCAAACTGCTGAAGCGTCGTTCGTCCAAGGGCCTCAATCTCTATCTCATCCGAGGATTGGATATTATCAATATCCTTAATTTCGGCTTCGAGATAGCTGTCGTTTTCGGCAAAACGCGTAATCTCAACCCGTTGATGCCCTTCCACCAGAACCTTGATAGAACCATCAGGCAATTTAAGCAGTTGCAGAACCGTGCCAAGCGTTCCAACAGAAAACAAATCACCTTCGGTTGGGTTTTCTTCATTTGCTTCGCGCTGGGTCACAAGAACGATTTGCTTGTCTTTGTTCATGACATCTTCAAGCGCACGAACAGATTTCTCGCGCCCCACAAACAAGGGAACAATCATATAGGGGAACACCACAATATCCCGTAAAGGCAGAACAGGATAGGTGTTTTGACCAGCTTCGATTTTCATGTTTTCAGTGTCTGACATAATACGCCCGTATGAAAGATAACTCAGTTATTTTTTATATGGGTAATGGTGGCGCAAATTCAAGTTTGAAGCAATACATCCTTAGAAGGCATGATCTTATGAATTTGGATATTAGGCCATCCCGTCTGCTTCACTTGCTGACACATCCGCATGAACCAGAATGGGTTTATGCCCTTTTTCAACAACATCACGATTGAGAATCACATCTTTAATGTCATTTTCGGTAGGAATATCAAACATGGTATCCATGAGGATTTGTTCAACAATAGCCCTAAGCCCTCTAGCCCCGGTTTTACGCTGAATGGCTTTATCAGCAATCGCTTCAAGCGCATCGTCACGAAACTCAAGATTAACATCATCCATAGCGAATAAGGATTGGTACTGTTTTACCAAGGCGTTGCGAGGTTCGGTCAGAATCCGGATAAGCGCGTCTTTATCAAGGTCATTGAGGGTCGCAAGAATAGGCAGACGCCCAACAAATTCAGGGATCAGGCCAAATTTCAACAAATCTTCTGGTTCAACATCGGCCAGACGCTCACCTGTGGTGCGGTCGTCAGAGGCTTCGATATCCGCGCCAAAGCCAATCCCCGTCCCTTTGCCGCGATTAGCGATAATCTTATCAAGACCAGCAAACGCACCGCCGCAGATAAAGAGGATATTCGTGGTATCAATTTGCAAAAACTCTTGCTGAGGATGTTTGCGGCCGCCTTGGGGTGGCACAGATGCGACTGTCCCTTCCATGATTTTGAGCAAAGCCTGTTGGACGCCCTCACCCGACACATCACGAGTGATAGATGGGTTGTCAGATTTGCGCGAGATTTTATCAATCTCATCAATATAGACGATGCCCCGTTGCGCGCGTTCAACATTATAATCTGCGGCTTGAAGCAATTTCAGGATAATGTTTTCCACATCTTCCCCAACATAACCTGCCTCAGTCAAAGTGGTCGCGTCAGCCATAGTAAAAGGCACATCCAAAACCCTTGCCAAAGTTTGCGCCAAGAGGGTTTTTCCGCAACCCGTAGGTCCGATCAACATGATATTTGATTTGGAGATTTCCACATCATCAGGGCTGTCGTTATGAGCAAGACGCTTATAATGGTTATGCACGGCAACCGACAGAACCTTTTTTGCTCTTTGCTGACCGATGACATATTCATCAAGAAAACTAAAAATCTCGTTAGGGGTAGGCACCCCATCCGAAGACCGCGTTGCTGAGGATTTATGTTCTTCGCGGATAATATCCATGCATAGCTCAACGCATTCATCACAAATGAACACCGTTGGCCCGGCAATCAGTTTTTTCACTTCGTGCTGGCTCTTACCGCAAAAAGAACAAAACAGCGTGTTTTTATCGGAATTACCTGACGTGGACATAATATACTCCTCAAGGCTCTATTCTAGACAGGATCAACCCACCCTATCAACGCCTTTTTTGAATTCCTCAGAAATTTACCGAAAAAATAAGAGTAAACTGCTATTTCTTAGGTGCTGGCCGTTTATCCACCACATGATCAATTAGGCCAAAAGATTTGGCCTCATCCGCGGTCATAAAGGTGTCGCGTTCCATAATCTTGTGGATATCTTTGAGGGTTTTACCCGTATGCTTAACATAAATCCCATTAAGCCGTTCACGCAGATTGAGGATTTCACGAGCGTGAATTTCGATATCTGAGGCTTGACCAGAAAACCCACCAGAAGGCTGATGCGTCATAATCCGCGCATTAGGCAGACTGTAACGCTTGCCTGCCGCCCCTGCCATCAACAGAAGTGATCCCATTGACGCGGCTTGGCCAATACACACGGTGGAAACATCCGGACGGATATATTCCATTGTGTCATACATGGCCAAACCAGAGGTCACGATGCCGCCAGGGGAATTGATATACATGGAAATATCTTGGGTTGGATTTTCGCTCTCAAGAAACAGAAGCTGGGCACAAACCACGGATGACACAGCATCATCAATTGGACCATTTACAAAAATAATTCTTTCTTTGAGCAACCGTGAATAAATATCATAGGCGCGTTCGCCGCGGCTGGACTGTTCCACCACCATAGGGACTAGCGCGGAAAGAGTAGCGGGATCATGTGACATGGGACATTCCTGTTATGCTTTTATCTGAAATAAGGCGGATCACACAGAGTTGCAAGATCAGCTGTCTTTCTTTTTGCTTGCGGTTTTCTTAGCGGCAGGTTTTTTCGCTTCAGCCTTTTTAGTGGAGTCTTTCTTCGCCTCAGTCTTTTTTGCGGCTGGCTTTTTTGCGGCTGGCTTTTTTGCAGGGGCTTTCTTAGCCCCACCTGATTTAGAAGCGGCGTTACGGCTCTTCTTTTTCAGGGCTTCAAACTCATCTTCGGCATAAAGCTCTTCCACCGAAACTGTTTTTTCTGTCACTTTTGCCAATTCAAGAATGTAATCAATGACCTTCTCTTCAAAGATCGGGCCTGATAACTGTTGGGCAGCTTGCGGATTTTTGGAGAAATATTCCAACACTTCCTTTTGCTGGCCGGGGTATTTCTGAGCTTCGGCATAAATTGCGCGATTGCGCTCTTCGTCTGTGACCTGCATATTGTTCTTTTGCCCAATATCAGTCAAAACCATGCCCAGACGCACGCGGCGGTGGGCGATCATGCTTGCCTCTTCTTTTTCCTCATCGGTCATGCCCTCATCGGCGGCATGTTCATGGCCTTCGTGATCACCATGATCATGGTCATGGTCATGGGAATGCGCATGGGGATAGAACTGATGACAAATCTGATCATATTCCTGCTTGTAGAGGGTTTCTGGCACTTCAACCGCGCCATAAACCGCATCAAGGGCATCAAGAACCGAGGTTTTCGTCTGATTGCGTGTGGCGGCGGCGTGTTGCTGTTGCATTTGGCCTTGGATCGCCGTTTTCAGAGCGGCGAGATCATCCATGCCAAAGGTTTTGGCAAACTCGTCATCCATTTTCACATCATCATCTTCGCGGATTTCGGTGATCTTCACCTCAAAGACACTGTCCTTGCCGGCCAAATGCGCGGCAGGATATTCCGCCGGAAAAGGCACCTTAACATCAATGGTGGTATCAGGTTTCGCGCCAATCAGGCCATCTTCAAAACCCGGAATAAAGCTGTTTGAGCCAATTTTAAGCTGATGCCCTTCGGCAGAGCCGCCCTCAAAAGCCTCGCCATCAATGCGGCCGATGAAATCAATCACAACGGTATCGCCGGACTTCACGGCCCTAGGTTTAGCGATAGGTTTGGTAGGGCGGTTTTCATTCGCCAGTTGTTCCAGCGCTTGCTCCACCTCTTTATCCGAAATCGCAACAGACCATTTTTCAACAGCAATGCCCTTGAGATCGACTTCTTCAATCTCTGGCATGATTTCAATCGCCATCACGGCTTTCAGATCGCCGCCTTCTTCGTATTCGGTGATGTTCAAAGATGGGTTGGTGGCGAGACGCAATTTTTTCTCAGTGATAATGGCATTCGCCGCTTCATCAATAGCCGCTTGAATAACCTCACCCAACACTTGCTTGCCGTAACGGGTTTTCACTATGCTCACAGGCACTTTACCGGGGCGAAAGCCGGGCATTTTCACTTGCGTGGCCAAGGTTGCGATGCGTTCATCAATTTTTGTGCTGATTTCCGCGGCGGTTAAACCAATTTCATATTCCCGCTTCAGTCCGTCTTCAAGTATTTGCTTCACGCCCATGATTAAAATAGCCCCGTTTCTGTATGGTTTAAGTCTGTTGGCCTTGCCACCGTTGTGATATCTATCAGCCGTTACATTCAAGTCAAAAAAAGACATGGCCAAAAGGATTGACCATAATAAAAAAACTGGGGCGAGTGACCGGATTTGAACCGGCGGCCTCCAGAGCCACAATCTGGCGCTCTAACCTACTGAGCTACACCCGCCATAAATTAATGTCCACCTCATATAGCGTAGTCAGGCTGACGTCAAGCATGAGCTGATGATTTCTAGGGCATTCTTGTCTATTCTTCTGGACAAATTGACCAGAATTGCGGTTATGTGAATGGGTCTTATCACCGCATAAGGGAAACCGCCATGCATCACCGCGCCGCTAATCTGGGAACTGAAACCGCTTTTTCCGTCCTAGCCCGTGCCGCCGCCCTAGCGGATCAAGGCCGCGACATCATCAATTTGGGCATCGGTCAGCCAGATTTTCCCACCCCTGACCATATTGTTGAGGCTGGCATTAAGGCTCTGCGCGATGGCCAGCATGGGTATACCCCTTCCAAAGGCATCCCTGCCCTGCGGCAAGCTGTGGCAGAGAGCCTGCATCAAAGCTATGGCGCCGAGGTTAATCCCGATCATGTGCAAATCCTGCCTGGCGGCAAGGTCGTGATGTTTTTTGCCACCCAATTGCTAGGTGAGCCGGGTGTTGAGATCATTTATCCGGATCCGGGCTTTCCAATTTATGCGTCGTCTATTGGGTTTAGCGGCGCGACTGGCGTGC
>JALRFL010000071.1 GCA_023259875.1 Alphaproteobacteria bacterium | reverse complement strand
ATCGGCTTTACGGGGCGATGCTGGATGATGCTGCAGGGGAGGCATTTGACAAATCCGCAAAGGTGATGGGTCTGCCAATGCCGGGTGGCCCAAATATTGAACATTTGGCAAGCCAAGGTGACCCCAGCCGATTTGATTTGCCGCGCCCCATGATCAAAAAACCCGGTTGCACTATGTCATTTTCAGGTCTGAAAACGGCGGTGATACAAGCATGGGAGCATTGCGGTAAAGCCGAGTCAGAGGCACCGCATCTGGCGGCTTCACTACAACAGGCGGTTGCTGATTGTCTGATCAACCGAAGCCGTAACGCCATGCGCCAATTTCGCACAGATTTTGAAATTGAAACCCCAGATATGGTGGTGTCCGGCGGTGTTGCCGCCAATCAAAGCATCCGCCATGGGCTGGAGGCTTTGGCCAACGATGAGGGCTTTCACTTTCATGCGCCGCCAATCGCGTTGTGCACTGACAACGCGGTCATGATTGCATGGGCGGCGGCAGAATATATGAATGCTGGCCTAGCCGCGTCACCGCGTGATTTTGCGCCGCGTCCGCGCTGGCCTCTGGCCGAAATGTCCCCGTCTTTATGGAGTGCCGCATCATGAGCAAACTGACCGTGATTGGTGGCGGATCATGGGGCAGTGCGCTGGCCTCTGTGCTGGCAGGGCAAGGCCATGATGTGACGATACTGGTTCGCCGCGAGGCCATGGCGGATGCCCTGATGAAAGGGATATCGCCGCGCCTAAATGATCTGCCCATCGCCGCCCCTCGCTTGGCGACAACTCACCCTGAGGAAGCTCTCGCCGAGGCTGAAGCTGTGCTGGTGGTCGTTCCGGTTGCCGCCACGATTGCGGCTTTGCGCTTAATCACAGAATATGCCCCATCAGACGCCGTTGTGGCGTTGACGGCCAAAGGTCTTGATGCAGAAACAGGGGCGCTTCAGACCGAATTGGCCGACCAGCATTTGGGGCGTGAGATCGTCATGCTTTGTGGGCCTAGTTTTGCTGATGAAACCGCGGCAGGAAAACCCTGTTGTCTGGTGGCGGCCTCAACCCATGATGAAAAGGCACAAGCGATTGCCAGTCTTTTTCACGCCAGCACAATTCGTGTCTATACCAGCCGTGATCCCATTGGCGTTGCGGTGGCGTCGTCAAGTAAAAATGTGATTGCGATTGCCGCCGGCATTACGGCGGCGCTTGGCTTAGGCGATAATGCGCGGGCGGCATTAATCGTGCGCGGTTTGGCCGAATCCACGCGCCTTGCCCTCGCCCTTGGCGGACAGCAAGAAACCCTATTTGGCTTAGCAGGGGTCGGGGATATGATTTTGACCTGCACGGATACCCATTCGCGGAATTATTCTTATGGGGTGGCGCTTGGTTTGGGGCAGGCTCCGGGTATGGCTCTAGCCGAAGGGGCAAGAACCGCCGCAAGTGTGGCGCGCCGCGCCGAAAAGATGGGTGTCGAAACCCCGATTATTTCTGCGATCAATCGCGTTGTTAATGATGGCGCCGATATTAAAACAGAGATTCAAGCTCTGCTGGCGCGGCCAGTGGACCAAGAATGGATGAAACCTTAAAGCACAGGACAGCACGGCAAAAAGAGGACGACAATGAAAACATGGCTCTTCAAATCAGAACCTTCCACTTGGTCATGGCAAGATCAGCTTGACGCTGGCGCAAAGGGAACAGGCTGGGATGGCGTGCGAAACTATCAGGCTTCAAATAACATGAAGGCCATGGCGTTAGGGGATTTGGGGTTTTTCTATCATTCGGTTAATGAAAAACGCATTGTCGGAATTGTTGAGGTGATTGCGCTTTACCATCCTGATCATACCGATGCCAGTGGACGCTTTGGGATGGTCGATGTCAAAGCGGTGAAAGCGGTTAATACGCCTGTGACCTTGGCTGAGATCAAGGCCAATCCCCATCTGGCAGAGCTAGCGCTTATTCGCCAATCGCGGCTTTCGGTGGTGCCGGTATCACCCGAGCATTGGGCAGAATTGCTGCGCATGACAGAAACCCAGCTTTAGCCCCTTTTGGGCTTGGCGTTGTTTATTCGGGGAAATCTTGCTTTTGCTGGCGCCGATCACGCGAAACAAAATAAAGATTACGAAGATAAATAAATAAGCCCAAGCCCTGACCAAAAATGATCACTGGGTCTTGCCGCCAGATCGCATATAACAGCAAAACCATACCGCCGCCGATGGAAAAATACCAAAAGGCGATAGGTATCACACTGCGGTTTTCGCGCTCTGAGGTAATCCACTGAATAATAAAGCGCATAGCGAATAAAAATTGACCGCCAAAGCCAATGACGATCATCACGGTTTCGGGATGTTCAGGCAGGCTTTCGGGTAAAAATGGAAAAATGGTGACCAAGGCCCATGATAGCCCAACCGCAAGGCTTTCAATTGATGCTGAAAGAACAGCAATGAACTCAAACATATGTGCTATTCCAATTCTTCACTTTTAAGGGATTTAGGGCTACGGCGGATAAGCCACCATACCCCTAGAATATCTGATATGCCAACGATTAACCGATCAAGGATGCGGTATTTTGATACCCCCACTTGGCGCGCCGCGTGACCAACGGGAACCGCTAAAACAATCGCCCCTTCCCGATTGGCCAAGGCCGGCATAAAGCGGTGGATATGATTAAAATAAGGCAGGCGCAGAAACAATTCCCGATCAAAGACCTTGATCCCACAGCCGCTATCAGGATGCTGGTCTTTGAGCATCCATGCCCTGATCCGTTTCGCCCAGCGTGAGGCAACACGCTTACCAAAACTATCTTGGCGTTTCTGGCGCACCCCTGCGGCCATCACCAAACCGCCAAAGGTGGTTTTCTCTGTCTGCCATGCGTTTTCTAAAGTCACCAGATCAGCAGGGAGATTCTGACCATCGCCGTCCAGTGTGGCAATCCGATCAGCGCGAGCCGCCAAAATTCCGGTGCGAAGCGCGGCGCTCTGGCCTGACCGGCGATCATGCGTGATAACACGCAAACAGTCATGCTTTGCTTTTTCTGCCACCAATTCGGCGTAAGTAGCATCATTGCTGGCATCATTAACATAGATGATTTCGATTGGCCGCCCAGAAAATGCCGAAACAATTCCTGTGATCAGGGGCTGAATATTTCCCGCCTCGTTCATCACGGGGACAATAACACTGATTTCGGGTTGTTTTGACATGCTAACACTTTCCTGTGGCAACAGATATTATCATTGCCGTTAGGCGTTAATACTGGAGCAACGCGCTGGCGTCAATTACTGGGGTGATTGCGGTTACTATTGGCGGCGATAAATCCCTATTCGGGCAGGTTTGCCGCGAGAATAGTTAAACCCTTCTACCACCCCGACAGCGGTCACCGTCATTTGCATTTGCCCTAGGATATCAAGGAATTCTTGCGCGGATGCGGCTTCGACCAAGGCGGTGCCATCAGGGGCTTCAGCGAGAAAAAGTGCGGTCTGTTCTGCTGAAAACAAAAGCACATCTTGCCCCAAAGCAAAGACTAGCGAGGGTTCATGATAACCTGCGGCGGCTATGGGTTTTTCAAGAACATCTAGCCGATGCAATTCCGCTTTGATGCGCGGTGCCAGATGCAATCCATCCATCCTGGGCAAAACGCCGCCAAGCGTAAGCGCATGAAAACATGCCCCCAACATCAACATAGCCGCCAAATAAGTTGGCTTTCCCCCGGGTTTGCGCCATAACCAGCCGACGATGGCCGTAGCAACCCCAAGCCCTAAAACAAGGCTGGCGAATATCATTGGCCCATCATAAAGGCTGGCGATGACAAAAATGGCACCGCCTAACACCGGCCCGATCAGCAAGCAAAAATATTCCAGCAAAATCACCCCGGTGGCAGGGGTTAACAAGGCAAAAACGACAGATGAGAGCTTGGGTCTCTTGCCATCAGCTGTGGCCAAAGGAAAACGGAACAAGGGGGCCTTGGCTTGCCAGCCAAAGCAAGCAACCAAGAGGGCAATCGCAGGCAAAACTGGCAGGCTGTAATGCGGTAATTTAGTGGGTGTGAGTTCGATAATGAGCCAAAAGGGAATGATCCACGCCAACAAAAAGCGCGTTGATGGGGTTTTGCGATGTGCCCAAATGCCGCTGATGGCGCGGCCTATGAGCAAGCTGCCCGGCCAGAAGACAATGAGCAAAACCATAATATGCGTCCCAAAGGGCATCCCATGGGATTCCTGTCCGCTTTCCAGCTTATTCAGAAAATCACCCTTGATCGCTGTGTTCAAAAATGCCCCATCCGTGGCGGCGGTAACAAGCAATACCCACGGCAAAACCAGTAAGGTAACCACGACCAATCCTAGCAGAGGCCGCGTAGCAAGCACCCAACTCACACGCCTTTCCAGAATCATAAAACCAAGTCCGGTTAAGACCAGAATAGCCGGGGCAATGGGCCCCTTTACCAGAATGGCAAAGGCCAGCGCAGTCCATAACATCAGCGCCCAGCCCCCTGAAACATAGCGGTTATTGCGATAGAGGTGAATGATGCGCCAAAGCGCATATTGCTGAACCATAATCAAAAAGGTCAGCACCGCATCGGTTTTGGCAAGACGGCTTTCTGTCACCATGACCAGACTGACGCCAATCAGTGTAGCTGCCAGCAAGGCTTGGGGTGGGGGCATCATGCGGCTTGCAAACAGCAAGGTCATGAGTGCCACACCAAATCCAGCCAGAATGCTAGGCAGACGATACGAACCGGGGTGATCACTGCCAAATACCGCCGCGGATGCGGATTGCAGCCAATATATTCCAGCAGGTTTTTTGGCGCGCAAGTCATCCTGAAAACGGATAGTGATGACATCGCCGCTATCAAGCATCTGATGACTGGCCTGCATATATCGGGCTTCGTCCCGATCCATGGGGGGCAATTCTGTGACCCCGGGAAGAACCGCCACCGCCATGACGAGCATAAGCAGGAAAAAGGTAGGGTGTTTCCGCCATAATTGCGTTATAGAGGTGAGGTAAGTCATCATGCTGGCACTATATCGCTAAAAGATGACGCTGAAAACATCAACCTGACTGACTCTTATGGCTAAACCTGTCACATCTGAAACACCTGAACGCAAACTCGACCATCTTAACGGCAATGATCATAAAGCGATTCGCCGGCAAGCGTGGCGCATTGCTGTGCCAGTGATTTTTGCCAACAGTTCCATTCCCTTGGTGGCGATGGTGGATACCGCGGTGATGGGGCATTTGGACTACGCCCATTACATCGGCTCTGTGGCCATGGGCAGTTTTATTTTCAGCCTCATCCTGGCCGTGTTTGGATTTCTCCGCATGGCTACCACTGGCTTTGTGGCGCAGGCCGCAGGGGCGCAAGACGGAACATTGGTGGTTGCCCATTTCTGGCGAGCGATGGTGATTGCCTTAATCCTTGGCGGTCTGACGATTATCCTGACGCCATTGATTATCCTTATGTCTGGTCTGGCCTTGACTTTGAGTGACGATGTGGCAAGGGGCATGGCCACATATCTTAGCATTGTCTGTCTGTCTGCCCCGGCGATTACGGTCAATATGGTGATCATTGGGGTGTTGTTTGGTCTTTGGCGTGTTAAGGCCACAGTCATCCAACTTATGACGGTCAATATCATCAATATTATTGGCAATTTGGTGTTGGTTTATGGGCTTGGTATGCGCGTTGAGGGGGTGGCGTTAGCAACGGCCATTGCCCATTATGCAGGCTTATTGGTGACTTTGCCATTGGTGCTTTCGGCCATTCGGTCGGTGGCACCTCTGACTTGGCCAGATATTTTTGTTGTTTTTGATCTCTCGGCGATGCGGCGATATCTGTCGCTTGGGTTTGATCTGACCATTCGCACAACTTGCATTATTCTGTCTGAATTGATTGTTCTAAACGCGGCGTCTAGCATTGATGATGTGTCGCTTGCGGCATCACAGATTGGCTTTGTGATATTTGGCGCGATCGCCTATCCGCTTGATGGATTTGCCCATGCGGCAGAAGCCTTAACAGGTTCTGCGATTGGCCGGCGCAACCCTGTCATGTTTCGTCATACCTTGCGCGAAACGACGCGGCTTGCGGTCATTATGGCGGTGTTAATGGCGGCTGGATTAGCCTTAATCGGGCCGGTCATCATTGGGATTCTGACCAGTATCCCTTCGGTGGTAGAGACCAGTTACCATATTTTGCCGATCTTGGTGATCATGCCGATCATATCGGTGTTCGCGTTCCAGATGGATGGGGTTTTTGTTGGCGCCACCATGGGCCGTGATATGCGCAACGCGATGTTGGTATCTATGGCTTTATTTGTGCCATTGGTTTATCTGCTAGGGTTATGGTTTGGCTTAATCGGGGTCTGGGTTGCCTTTTTGTTTCTTCTTGGGTTAAGAGGGGCAACATTATGGATGCGGCTTGATCATGTTCGGGCCTGTGCTGAACCCAAAGGATAACAGCAAGGCTCACGCACGAAATAGAAAATGCATAGGGGATGTTTGCATGGATAACCACCACCTGATCAAAGAACATAAAACGATCGGCCTGCCGATTATTCGCCTGCAAAAGACAGCATGGCAAGACTGGCGAGAATCCGCGCCTGAACGCTGGCTGAATTGGCTGGATAGCCAGCAATTTTCCTTGCGCGAAAACACCATGATGGCTTTGCCTGACGCGGATCATAGGATCGAGGCGGTTCTGCAATCCGCATCAGAAAAGGCATTTGCTGACGGGGCAAGAGCAAGCAAGTTATCCCCCGGCACCTATCATCTTATGACAGAAAATGAAGAAGAATATGAGGCTTTTGCCCTTGGCTGGGCCTTGGAAAATTATGATTTCTCAACCTATCGGCAATCGTCATCTGCGCCAACACCAAAGGCCGAACTGGCCATAAGTGATGCGGCAATTTTTGACCGGGTGGAGGCATTGGCATCGGCGACGGCGTTGGTGCGTGATTTGATTAATACGCCGGCAAATATCCTAACCCCGGCAGGGCTAGAACACGCGGCTCGTGATCTGGCAAAGGCCTTTGGGGCAAAGATTTCGGTTACCCTTGGGGATGATCTGGCTAAACATTTTCCGGCCATTCATGTTGTGGGTCGCGCCGCCGAAGTGCCGCCAAGGCTTATTGATTTCACTTGGGGGGATGTCGGCCCTCGCATCACTTTGATTGGCAAAGGCATCACTTTTGATAGTGGTGGGCTTGATATCAAGCCGTCTTCTGGAATGGAAATCATGAAAAAGGATATGGGCGGGGCGGCTCATGTTCTGGGGTTAGCAAGGGCGGTGATGGCAACCGGTTTGCCCGTGCGGTTGCGCGTTCTTATTCCTGCCGCAGAAAATGCGGTTTCGGCTCTATCCATGCGGCCATTAGATATCATTGATACCGCAGCTGGTATTCCGGTTGAGGTCGGCAACACCGACGCTGAGGGGCGGTTAGTCCTAGCCGATGCTATTCATCTGGCCACGCAAGAGGATAATGATCTGTTAATTGATTTTGCTACCCTGACAGGGGCGGCAAGGGTTGCGCTTGGCACAGGGCTTCCAGCGGTATTCAGCAATGACGCGGAGCTAGGCCAGAGGCTGATGGCTCATGGTCTGAAAACCGATGATCCCGTGTGGCTTATGCCGCTTCATGCCCCTTATGATAAACAGCTTGATCAAGGCCACGCGGCTTTGTCCAGCACAGGGTCTTCGCGCTATGGTGGGGCTATCACGGCGGCGTTGTTTCTGCAACGGTTTCTGGGCAAACCGCAACCATGGGCGCATTTTGATATCATGGCGTGGAATTTATCCGCACGCCCCGGGCATCCCAAAGGGGGCGAAGCTATGGCCATGCGCGCTGTGTTTAGCCTGATCAGGGAAATGGCTGAGGCTTAATAGCCTCGCGCCGGATTGACGGGATTAACAGGCGGCTTGCCCTCGCGGATGGCCATGATGGAATCAAACACCTGTGTCGCGGCGGTAATTGGGCTTGTTTGCGCCGATACATGAGGCCAGATGGTGACCTTTGGGTGATCCCACAAAGGGTGATCTTGAGGCAGAGGTTCAACACGAAACACATCAAGGCATGCGCCAGATAAATGACCGCGATCAAGCGCCGCGATTAAGGCGTCTTCATCCACCTGCATACCGCGCCCACAATTGATAAAAAACGCCCCCGGTTTCATCTTGGCAAAACTTTCAGCGTTATAAATATCTTGGGTGTCTTCTGTCAGGGGTAGCACAGAGACCACATAATCTGCCTCAGCAAGGCATCGGTTGAATCCCTCAATTCCCGTCAGGCTGGTCACGCCAGAAAGGGATTTCTCATGCCTTGACCAACCCAAAACGGAAAACCCAAACCCAGCAACTTTTTCCGCAACATGGCCACCAATCGCCCCAATGCCCATAACGGAAACGGTGAAATCCTCGGGGATTTTAGGAATGGTCTTTGTCCATTCCTTGCGCTTAGCAGCGGCGGAATAAAGCGCGTCGTCCCGATGTTCTTTCAAAATGGCTAGCAAAACCCATTCCGCCATGGATTGCGACATAAAGGGATCAATAAGTCGCCCAATCATCAGGTTCTGCGGCAAGGTGGGATCAGACAAAAGATGATCAACGCCTTGGGCAAGCGAGACAACCCCCTTTAGATGCGGCATCTGGGCGATCGCGCCTTTGGGTGGGTTCCATGTGATCATCACCTCAGCCCTGCTGGCCTCAGGCGAATCAAGAGGCACCAATATGATCCGAGAGGTCAGTTTATCCAACCATTCTTGCCAGTAGGTAATGGGATAGTCTGGACTATGATAGATAACAATAATGTCTTGATCGGTCATCTTGTCTTATCCTTTTGTCAGTCGTTCAGCCGGTCTCTGGCGGCGGCATGAAGTTCAGCTGTCGCGGCCGCAAGGATCGTCCCATCAAACCTGTCAAGGGTTATGGCTTGACCATCCCATTGGGTTACTGTGCCGCCTGCGGCGGTGATTACAGGAACAACAGCCATAATATCATAGGCGTTGAGATTGGCTTCAACAACCAAATCACACCAACCGCTTGCCAGATGGGCGTAATTGGCGCAATCGCCGCCGTAATTTACCACTCGGCAGGCCGCAGCAAGGCGTTCAAACCGTGGCAATCCCGTTTCCCCCAAAAGCGTGGTGCTGGTGGTGGAAATCCTTGCCTCTACCAATTGGCTGGTGCTGGCGGTGGAACAAGCGCGGTCATTGCACCAACTGCCCTTACCCGTCTGCCCAACCCATCGCTGTTCAAGGGCTGGAAGATCAATGACCCCGACTTGTGGTAGCCCGTTTTCTAAGACACCAATCAAAGTGCCAAAAAGGGGATTGCCATTGCTAAAGGCTCGCGTGCCGTCAATGGGGTCAATCACCCATGTAAAGATGGCGTCTCCATGGTGCTGGGATTCTTCTTCGCCAATAATGGAATGATCAGGATAACGAGCCAGAATAGCGCGGCGAAGCGTGTGTTCAACGCGTTCATCAGCAACGGTAACAGGGGATTTGTCCTGTTTCTGCCGGATAACGGGCTGTTGCCTAAAATGCTGATGAATAAGGGGGCGAGTAATATCTGTCAGAGTCGCCGCGAAATATCTAATCTCGTCAAGAATGGTCGGCGACTCTGTCATGATTGGCATCGGTTATGGCAAAGGCGTTGGATTATCTGATAATGTCCGCAACCAAGCGATGATATTTGCGCGGTCTTCGGCTTTTGACAGACCAGCATAGTTCATCTTTGTGCCACTTACCCAAGCTTTTGGTTTGTAAAGAAAGCCGTTCAGCTCTTCATAGCTCCATGCGCCGCCATGATCAGTCAAAGCGCCAGAATATTTGAAATCTGCAACAGAGGCCACATCACGATTAACAACATTATAGAGATTTGGGCCAACCTTATTAGGTCCGCCTTTATCAAACACATGACAGGCGGTACATTTTTTGGATAAAGCCTGACCAGCGGCGATATCTGCGCTAGCCAACATGGCCAGAATAGGTTCAGGGCCAGCTTCTTCTACCACTTGAGCAGAGTTATGACCATCATCCGATGCCTCAGCCACCTCAAACGGATAGGCGTTTTCCTCAAGCTCCTGATGCGGCAAGAAGATTTCCCCCGCTTTGATCCCAGCCATGAGCAAAAGCCCACCACAGAGAACACCAGCTGCGATTTTGTTAAAATTCAGATTATCCATAATTTGTATCCCTAATCTTTCCCCCTTGCGCGATCCGAAAGTTGTGAGCCTTTATTTGCTATCATCAGAAAAGCATCAAGCGTCACTCTCATTCGTTGCGTCCAAAGAATGTCACTATATTATGGTAACATCCAATGATCTAGTCATAATATGTTTAGCGTGATAAAGACAGATATTTCCAACAGGTGAAGACAGCCATGCGACAGAATGTCCCTGATACTTTGACGATTATACCCGCACGGATGGCGGCAACACGCCTGCCCGGCAAACCGCTCCGTCTTATTGGCGCTAAGCCTATGATTGTCCAAGTATGGCAACGCGCCATGATGGCAGATATCGGGCGCGTCATTGTCGCCTGTGACGGGAATGACATTGCTGATGTGATTAAGGCTGAAGGCGGTGAGGCCGTGATTACCGACCCGGCTTTACCATCAGGCTCTGATCGTGTGGCGGCGGCGCTAGCGATAATTGACCCAGACAAAACTGTCTCACAGGTGATTAACCTGCAAGGCGATCTGCCAGAAATGAAGCCAGAAATGTTGGCGGCGTTGGCGCAAGCGATGGCCGTATCCGATGCCGAAGTGATCACACCAGTTGCCCCACTTAAACGCGAAGAAACGGCATTAGATCAAGTGGTTAAGGCGGTGGTGTCTTGGCCAGAAGAAGATGGTGTTGGTATTGGCCGCGCGCATTATTTTAGCCGCGCGGCTATTCCTTTTGGCGGCATATGCGACCAAGAGTCAGGTGAGGCCGCCAGAATGTGGCATCATGTCGGGGTTTATGGCTGGCAACGCGAGGCGCTTGATCAGTTTGTGAAATTAAAGCCTTCACCCCTAGAAAAAGCCGAAAAACTCGAACAATTAAGAGCCCTAGAGGCAGGAATGCAGATCGCCGCTATCGCAGTTGACAATGCGATTACCGGCATTGATACTGAAACCGATTTAACCGCCGCAACCCTGCGGATATCTTTATGACCTGCCCTGTTTTTAATGGGCGAGATTAACCCAAAGCACCGATTATACCCATGGCTTCATCCTCAACACCATCTGATCCTATCTCTGGCCTGCCTATCGCTTATCAAGGGATACCGGGGGCATATTCGCATTTGGCTTGCCGCAACTGTTTTCCTGAACTAGAGACATTGGCCTGCCCGTCTTTTGAAGATATGCTTCAGGCCGTGGTTGATGGTGAGGCTGGACTTGCCATGGTGCCAGTAGAAAACTCTGTCGCTGGGCGTGTGGCCGATATCCACCATCTGTTGCCATCATCAGGGCTTTCTATCACGGGTGAGCATTTTCAGCCTGTGAATCATCATCTGTTGGGCGTCAAAGGCACAAAGCTTGAACAATTAACCGCGGTCAAAAGTCATGCTCAAGGCCTAGCCCAATGCCGAAAAGCGCTTAGGCAGTTGGGTCTTCAGCGCATCATTCATCCAGATACCGCAGGCGCGGCGGCAGAAGTGGCAGAAATCGGAGACCCCTCAGTCGGGGCGATTGCGTCATCTCTGGCGGCAGAAATCTATGGCTTGGATGTTCTCAAAGCAAAAATGGAAGATGCCGACACGAATACTACCCGAATGTTGATTATGTCTCGGACGCCCAGCTATCCTGTGGATATCTCCGCTCCGGCCATCACAACATTAATTTTTCGCCTCCGCTCAGTGCCTGCGGCATTATATAAAGCTCTTGGCGGTTTTGCGACAAATGGCATTAATTTGACCAAACTTGAAAGCTATATGCTTGACGGCCATTTCACCGCCGCCCAATTCTATATTGATGCGGAAACCCATATTCATAGTGAGGCTTTTCAAAACGCTTTAGAAGAATTGCAATTTTATTGCCCAAAGGACGCGGTGAATATTTTAGGCTGTTATCCGGCAGGCGCCGCCAGATATCAGAACATCTAAGCTGATAATCCTCATGCGAGGGCTTGCGCTTTCGGTAAGAATATCCCATACAAGAAGAAGGAAGGCTGGGTGGACGGTCACCCTGTTTAACCGGTCAGGTCCGAAAGGAAGCAGCCAAAGCATGGCTCGATCGGGTCGCTCAGTCTTCCGCTGATGGATTAGCACTAAGATCAACGCAACCAAGCCAATTATCCAAGTGAGCGATGCCACAAGAGACCCCATCTAAGGATCAAAACGCTGTTGCGGCCTCGGCCACTTATCGTGTGCTGGCCAGAAAGTATCGCCCCAATACGGTTGATGAGCTTATTGGTCAGGAAAGTCTAGTTCAGACCCTTAGCAATGCGCTTGAAATGGGGCGACTGGCTCATGCGTTTATCCTTACCGGACTTCGTGGCATTGGCAAAACCACCACCGCACGAATTATTGCCAAGGGATTAAATTGCATTGGCGCTGATGGTCATGGCAAGCCGACTTTAAAACCTTGCGGGGTTTGTACCCATTGTCAGGGAATTGCCGAAGGTCGTCATGTTGATGTGCTAGAAATGGACGCCGCCAGCAACACTGGCGTTGATGATGTCAGAGAGATCATTGAGGGCGTGCATTATGCACCGCTTTCTGCGCGGTTTAAGGTTTATATCATTGATGAAGTGCATATGTTGTCGAAAAGCGCATTTAATGCGCTTCTCAAAACGCTAGAAGAACCCCCAGAAGCGGTTAAGTTTGTTTTTGCCACAACAGAGATTAGAAAAGTGCCAGTCACGGTGCTATCACGCTGTCAGCGTTTTGATCTGCGCCGTGTTCCGGTGGATATGATGGCTGGCCATCTCAAATCCATTGCAGACAAAGAAGCCATCACCATTGATGAAACGGCGTTACTGCGTCTGGCAAGGGCGGCGGAGGGCTCCGTCAGAGATGCGTTGTCTTTGTTGGATCAAGCCGCGGCTCTTACCAGTGATACGATAACCGATGCCGCGGTCGCCGCCATGTTGGGTCAGGCAGGTCGCATGGATGCTATTCATATCATTTCTGCGGCTTTGATGGGGGATGTAAAGGGCGCGCTAGATGGCCTTGCTGGCGCCGTCAAAAGTGGGGCAGAGCCTGTTATGGTCATGGCGGATATGCTTGATTTTATCCATTTGGCCAGCCGCCAAGCCGCAGGGGGAACGCTATCGGATTTGCCAGATGCTGAAAGTGAGGCCTTGACCGCTTTAGGTCAGAAGGTTGCCATTTCACGGCTTGCAAGGGCTTGGCAGGTGATGCTTAAAGGCCATGCCGAAGTCAACTTAGCGCCGCAACCTCATGCGGCGGCGGATATGGTGTTGATCCGGCTTGCCTATATGGCAAATATGCCAACGCCAGGAGATTTGGTGCGCAAACTCAAAGACATTCCGGTGAGTGATTTTTCGGCCTCGCCATCCCCACAGACTGCCCCGTCTCATGCCCCTCAACCTACAGATACAGCAAAGCTCCAATCGGAACAGGACTTACCTGATAGCCCTATCGCTTCCCCTGCTATCGCCCCATCAATCCAAAGCAATATGGCGTTATCTCACGATGATGCGGATAGGGGCAGAGCAGATGATGCGCCGCCACTTGCCCCACCTATCATAGAGGCGGATGATCCTGTCAGCCTCCCGATTCCTGAAAATATCCGCGATATGGTGAGGCTATTTGAAGACCAAGGGGAATTGATTCTCTCAGGGCTTCTGACCACACGGATTAAACCCGTGCTGATTAAACCCGGACGGTTTGAGTTTTCTGCCGATCCCAAATTAGACGAAACTGTGCCGGGCAAGATTGGCAATTGCCTCAGCCGGTGGACAGGGATTAGGTGGACGGTCTCAGTAACCTCAGCGGATGGTGGTGATACGCTAGATGAACTCGACGCCAAGGCCAAAGCCGAGATAAAAGAGAGGCTGCTGCGAGACCCTATGGTGAAAGAGGCCATGACCACATTTCCCGGGGCAGATATCCATAGCATCATGCCCTTGACGGGAATGATTAGTGTTGATGATGATCACACGGATGAAGACGCGCCCCAAGAGCAAGCGGCGCGTGATGATAAGGCGGCGGATCATGCGTAACTTTGCCTCAATGTTAAAAAAAGCCAAAGAAGCCCAAAATAAGCTTGCTGAAGTTAAACAAGAATTGGCTGAAATCGTCTGTAAGGGTGAGGCGGCAGGCGGCGTTATCCAAGTCGAGGTGACAGGCGATGGCCGGATCATTTCTATTCGCATTCACCCCGATGCCGCCGGAGCCAATCAGGCTGATGATATCCGGATGCTAGAAGATTTAATCGTTGTTGCAACGCGTGATGCCCAAGACAAAGCCGCTGCTATCAAAGCGGAGCGTATGAAAGAGGTAACAGGTGATTTGCCCTTACCGCCGGGACTTGATCTGCCTTTGTGATCTTAACGCTGTGATGTGAGTGATAATGCCCAAGCATGAGGGATATAGTTAAATGAAGCAGGTGGCATGACAATCAACCCCATTGAACAATTGATTAAACGCCTAGCGCGCTTGCCGGGGCTTGGCCCAAGATCGGCACGCCGCGCCGCGCTTCATTTAATAAATAATCGGGACAGCCAAATGTTGCCGCTTGCCGAAGAAATGCTTGCGGTTTCTCATGCCATTCGGCGATGCACAGAATGTGGCAATCTGGATATGAATAATCTTTGCGGCATTTGTCAGGATTCAAACCGTGGTAATGGGCGGCTATGTATTGTTGAAAATGTTGCTGATCTTTGGGCCATGGAACGGGCGGCGGTGTTTTCTGGTCGCTATCATGTTCTTGGCGGTGTGCTTAGTGCCATTGATGGGATTGGCCCTGATGCGTTGCGGGTAGATTATTTGGTGGAACGCGTGCGCAATGATGACATCGAAGAGGTCATCTTAGCCTTATCCGCGACCGTTGACGGACAGGCCACAGCCCATTTTATCGCAGATCGGCTGGCAGGCCATTCTGCCAAAATCACGCGTCTTGCCCATGGTGTGCCAGTTGGCGGTGAGTTGGATTATCTGGATGACGGCACCTTGGCCCAAGCTATGAAAGCGCGCCAGCAAATCTGACGGTGATAACCATCGTTATTGATTTGGGTTGGGTGTTCTGTCTGGTGGTGTGATCAGATCATTGGTGTCGCCAGAAAGTGATGAGGGGGATGAGCCCTTTGCATCATCGGTTTCGATCTGTTCAATTTTTTCACCTGTTCGGGTGATGGCACGGGTGGATTTGCTGATATCATCAATATCCTGTTGGGCGAGGTGGAAATGACGGTCAAGTTTGCCGACACGATCATTCAGGCGTTCAATATCTTTAAGCAATTTGCCCACCTGTTCCTGAATAAAGGCCGCTTGTTGGCGCATCCGAACATCTCTTAACACGGCGCGAACAGTATTAAGGATAGCCATCAGCGTAGTCGGCGAGACGACATAGACCCGTTTGGTAAAACTGATATCCAGTGCCTTAGAGAGATGGCTGTGGAGTTCGGCGTAAATCGCCTCAGATGGGACGAACATTAACGCGCTTTCGGCGGTATGACCGGGGATGATATAGCGCTCTGAGATATCGGTTACATGTTTTATTAAGGCCGCTTCTAGGGCTTTGCGTGCTCTTGCCTTTTCGTCATCATCTTTGGCTTGGCCTAAAGCGTACCAAGATTCGAGTGGAAATTTGGCATCAATCGCAATCGGCCCCGGCGGATTAGGCAGTTGCAATAAACAATCCGCGCGCCGGTTATTGGGCAGGCTATGCTGAAAGGAATAAGCGCTTGACGGCAACATCTGTGAAATCAGATTTTCCAGTTGAATCTCGCCATATGCCCCACGCGCCTGATTGTTCGCCAGCACATTTTCGAGTCTGGTGGTTTGAAGCGACAAGGCTTTCAGTTGATCTTGAGCGCGATCAATCACCGCCAGCCTTTCGTTGAGGTTACCAAGCTTTATGCTGGTCGTCTCGGCCTGCTGGCGCAAGGTTTCGTTCAAGGTTTGTTGATGCGTCTGAAAACTGTTGATCATATTGTTCTGAAGGGTGGCGGTGGTTTGGCTGATGGCTTCGAGTTGCCCTTTGAGTTCCGCTAAGCCGGTTTGATCGCTTGCGGCCGATGGTCGGCGCAAGACTAGCGCCGCGCCAATGCCAACAGCGATACCAACAATAAGCATAATAAGGACAAGCGGATCCATGAAACCTTCTCTATGATAGTCTTTCAGAGCATTTGGGTCTTGACCTAATGTGACGGTTCTTTTACCCCAATGGCAAGAGATTTATTATCAGGAGCAAACGCCATGACGGCAAAACCTCTTTCCATTCTTCCTGATCCTGTGTTGCGGCAGGTGGCTTCACCAGTGGCGACAGTCACGGACGCGGTACGCCAGTTGATGGATGATATGGTAGATACGATGCGTGAAGAACACGGTTTGGGGCTTGCCGCGCCGCAAATCGGCCTATCGACGCGTGTGATTGTCATGGATTGCAGTGACGAAGACGATTCTGATCCGGTGATCTGGAAAATGGCTAACCCTGAAATTATTGACGCATCTGATGACATGGCCAGCATGGAAGAAGGTTGCCTTTCGATACCCGGATATCGGGGTGAAGTTACGCGTCCGGCAAGGGTAACCGTGCGATATTTGGATGCAGATGGTGTTCAGCAAGAGATGCAGGCGACAGGGCTATTGGCGGCTTGTGTCCAGCATGAGATTGATCACTTAAATGGCCGATTGTTTATTGATTACTTGTCACGGGTCAAACGCGATATGATTATTCGTAAAATGACCAAGGAAGCTCGGTTTGAACGCGAGGAATAAAGCTACCTCACCGCGAATAGTGTTCATGGGAACGCCAGATTTTGCTGTGCCCAGCCTGCGTATATTGGCCGAAAATTATGATGTTGTTGCCGTTTATTGCCAGCCGCCAAGACCAAAAGGCCGAGGGATGCGTTTGTCGCCGCAACCTGTCCATGTGGCGGCTGATGATCTTGGCATTCCTGTCAAAACCCCCACGCGATTTGATACTGAGGCAATAACAGAATTAGCGGCGCTTGAACCCGATTTGCTGGTGGTTGTGGCCTATGGGCTGATCCTGCCTGAACAAGTGTTGCATTTGCCGCGCTTTGGGGCGGTTAATGGGCATGCGTCGCTTTTGCCGCGCTGGCGAGGGGCCGCGCCTATCCACCGGGCTATCGCCGCCGGGGATAAGGAAACGGGTGTGTCCGTGATGATGATGGAAAAAGGCTTGGATACCGGCCCAGTGATATTAGAAAAACGGCGACAGATTGCGGATGATGATACCATGGGGCAACTGCATGATGATCTGGCTGATCTGACAGCCATAGCCCTAGGCGAGGCGATCCCAATGCTTATCCAAGGCCGCGCTAACCCAAAGCCGCAAGATCATGCCAACGCCACCTATGCCCATAAAATCACCGACGCTGAGGCAGAGCTGGATTTCACGAGGGATAAGGATAGCATCCTTAATCAGATTCGGGCGTTTTCACCATTTCCAGCAGCATGGATGCTGGTAAGACCATCAGATAAGGCCGATCTCCAGCGGCTGAATTGTCTTGCGGCCAGCGCCGCCGAAGGCAAAGGCAAGCCAGGACAGTTTTTAGGAAAAGGCAAACATGGCGGGCCTGTTATCGCAACAGCTGATGGCGCGATTGAGGTTCTTTTGTTAAAGCCTGCTGGCAAGCCCAAAATGTCTGGGCGTGATTATCTCAATGGTTATGCGATGCCCGATCATGTCGTTCCTTTTGATAGGCAGGCGTAACCCATGCCGCGATATTTTATCACCATAGAATATGATGGAGGCGGTTATGTGGGCTGGCAACGCCAGAATAACGGCCCCTCAATCCAAGAGCATCTGGAAACCGCGGCTAGTGCCATTCTAGGGCAACGCCAAGAGGTGTTGATGCAAGGCGCCGGACGCACCGATGCTGGCGTTCATGCCACAGGTCAGGTGGCGCATTGTGATTTGCCATCCGGTTTTGCCGAAGCCCAATTGCCATTGGCCTTAAATGCCCATTTGCCATCAGATATCAGAGTGATTTCCGCGCGGCAGGTGCCGGATGATGCCCATGCCAGATTTGATGCTATTGGCCGTTCTTATCGGTATCGTATTTTTCCGCGCAAAATTGCATCGGCGTTGCTAGCTGGTCGCGTTTGGCACTTCCCTTACCCCCTTGATATAGAAGCGATGGCAGAGGCGGCAAAACGGCTCATCGGCAAGCATGATTTTACCAGCTTTCGTGCCACCCATTGTCAGGCCAGTAGTCCAGTTCGCACACTCGATTCCCTAGATGTTCACCAGCATGGCGAAGACATTATCCTAACGGTGTCCGCGCGGTCTTTTCTGCATCATCAGGTGCGCAATATCACTGGATCGTTAGTCATGGTAGGTCAGGGGAAATGGACAGCTGACGATATCAGCGCGATATTAGAAGCGCGAGACCGTTCCGCGGCAGGCCAGACCGCGCCCCCAGAAGGGCTATATTTGACTAAGGTCAGTTATCCTGAGTTTTGATCAGGTGGTCACACTGCCGCCTTGTGAAATGGTCATCAGCACATAGGCCATCAGATGAACCGTGATCAAAAGCGCAAGCATCAATAGTCCAGTCCAGCCACTAGCGTGCAAGGCCTGTGTGCCACCACGCCAGAATGCCCAAAGCATCCAGAATGCCACAGGCGTTAATATCATGAGCAAGCCGTTAAGTTCCGCCGAGCTAAACATCAACACCAACACCAAAACTAGCACTTCCCTAAAATTATTGATCCAAGTCATGGTGATAATAAAGGGGGCGTAACGCTGGTGTAATCCAAGCCATGCCAAGACATAATAACTGAAAATGGGATAGAGCATGGTGATCAAAAGGGACACCATAACAAAGGACACCAACTGCTCAAGGCTTCCCCAAAGACCAAGCATTGGCACGCCAATCATCAATGAGATCAGCCAACTGGCCCACAGCGCATCCCATACCGCCGGAACATCTTGAGGATGATCTTTGGTCTCTCCAGCTTTTACTTGGGCGGTGGCAACACGCATCCCGTAAATCAACCCATTGAGGATTTTGGCAAAGCCGGGAGGGGTGGGGAGCATGGCCTTAGTTATCCTGATAAAAATACTGGGTTAGGATACGGCGATAAATATCTGTCAGTAGGGTCAGATCATCCAGGGCAACGGCCTCATCCACCTTGTGCATGGTTTGGCCTACCAGTCCAAATTCTAACACCTCTGTAAAAGGCGCAAAGAACCGTGCATCTGATGTTCCGCCAGAGGTAGAAAGCTGTGGCTGTTTTCCCGTGACATCAGAAATTGCCCCCGCAACAAGATCAGTGAAACGCCCTTTAGGGGTCACAAAAGGTTCCGCCGATAGCCGGAACACCGCATCATAATGCCCGCCAACACTATCAAAATGTTCACGCAGCCAATGTTCAAGCCCGGCAGCGGTCTGGGCTGTCCCAAACCGAATATTAAACATGGCCTCTGCCCGGGCTGGAATAACATTTCCGGCAGCGTTGCCGGTATCTATGCTGGTGATGGCAACGGTTGAGGGGTCAAACGCTTCGTTGCCTTCATCCAGAACGCCACTGGTTAAAGGCGCCAACATCCGCATCATACGGTGAAGGGGATTGTCGGCTAAATGAGGATAAGCAACATGGCCTTGCTCACCGCGCACTGTGAGATGACAAGACAATGATCCGCGCCGACCGTGTTTAATGGTGTCGCCAATCTGTTGAGGATTTGTCGGCTCACCCACCAAAACAGCATCAGGCATCTGATGAGTGTCTTTAAGCCATTCCACTACGGGGCCGGTTCCATTGACCGCTGGGCCTTCTTCGTCACAAGTGATCACGAGGCTAATGCTGCCATCAAAAGACGGATTGGTGTTTTTCCAGTCAGCAATGGCAGAAACAAAACAGGCCACCGCCCCTTTCATATCCACCGCCCCACGACCAATGATATGGTCATTGGATATGGTTGCCGAAAAGGGAGGAGATTGCCAATCATCGGGATTCCCCACAGGCACAACATCGACATGACCAGCAAAACAAAAATGCGGTGATTGGCTACCTAACCGGGCAAACAGATTATCCACCCGATCTTCGCCTTCACCAAAAGGAAGTCTGGTGATAGCAAAACCTAACTCGCCCAAAACCTCGGCCAACAGATCCAGTGTTCCTGCTTCTGCCGGTGTCACTGATGGACACTGGATCAGTTTGATGGCCAGCTCATGTTCGGGTTGAGAGGCTTTGGTCATCAGGTGCTAGTCTCGCAAAAGATCATTGATTGAGGTTTTCGAACGCGTGCGCTCATCCACTTGTTTAATGATAACCGCGCAGGAAAGATGAGGGCCAGCAGAACCATCAGGCAGCGGTTTGCCGGGCATTGACCCTGGCACCACCACGGAATAGGCTGGGACTCGGCCCATATGAACTTCGCCAGTTTCGCGATTGACGATCTTTGTGGACGCGCCAATAAAGACCCCCATGGACAGAACAGAACCGCGTTCAACGACAACGCCTTCGACGACTTCTGATCTCGCCCCGATAAAGCAGTCATCTTCGATAATGACAGGGCCAGCCTGAAGCGGTTCAAGCACGCCGCCAATACCTGCGCCACCAGAAAGATGAACATTCTTACCAATCTGGGCGCATGACCCCACTGTGGCCCATGTGTCAATCATGGTGCCGCTATCAACATAAGCGCCAAGATTAATAAAACTGGGCATGACGACAACGCTAGGGGCGATATAGGCAGAATGACGAACATAACAGCCGGGCACAGCACGAAAGCCCGCGGCCTTGAAATCATCTTCGCCCCAACCAGCGAATTTTGATGGCACTTTATCCCACCACATCGCTTGCCCCTGACGCGAATACTTGCTGCCGCTTGGGATGGTTTCCATATCATTCAGCCGGAAACTCAAAAGAACCGCTTTTTTCAGCCATTGGTTAACCGTCCATTTGCCTTGGCTTTGTTGTTCGGCAACTCTGGCGTCGCCACGATCAAGCTGGTTTAGCGCATCGTTAACCGCGTCACGGATATCGCCTTGGGTGCTTGCGGATACCTGATCACGGTTTTCCCAAGCGTCATTGATAATGGTTTCAAGATCGGTCATGCGAGTCGTCCCCTATCTGATGATATGGTTTTTCTTAACAGGATGAAAAATTATTTGTTTGTATAAGACAAAAAATGTTTGAGGTCACGGGCAATGTAATGGATATGCGACAGATCATCCGTTCTGCCTTCGGATGGGACATCTTCATCTGGATGATCTAGCCATAAGGTGGTCACGCCGAGCTGATAGGCAGGCAAGAGATTGATTGCCATATCCTCAATCATCACCGCAGAACGCGGATTAATATCGGCCTTTTTGACAAAATCCTCATAGGTTTTCAATTCTGGTTTAGGCAAAAAATTAGCGGAAAAAATATCATAATAAAAATCAAAATGATGCCGGATGCCATAAGCATCAAGAATGCGTTCTGCGTGATGGTTAGAGCCATTTGTGAAAATCACTTTGCGCCCGGGTAGGGCATTAATGCCTTCATCTAGCTCCGCGTCATAGCCAAGCGTGGAGAGATCAATATCATGGACAAAATCCATAAAATGGTGGGGGTCAGTGCCATGTTCTATCATCAACCCTTTCATGGTAGTACGATGCCGGAGAAACAAGTCTCTTTGCATGGCTCTCGCGGTGTCACGATCAAGGGAAAAATGATGCTGAATATAATCGGTCATGCGATACCGCACCTGATCAAACAAGCGTGAGGCGGCAGGATAGATCGTATTGTCCAGATCAAATATCCAAGTGTCGATGCCATCTAATTGTAAGGGTTTGGTATCAATATGCGCCATGATGATCATTCACCTCTAAAATCAATTTTCGCCTAACGAAAGGCGAGCCCTCTGTCACTTAAGGCCTTACGGTTTATTTGTCATCTTTGGTGATAATAGTGCCGATACCATGTTCGGTAAAGAGTTCCACCAAGACAGCGTGGGCTTCTCTGCCATCAAGAATAACGGCGGCCTCGGCACCGCCTTCAACAGCTTCAATGCAGGTTTCTACTTTGGGGATCATTCCGCCACTGATGGTGCCATCCGTAATCAGCTGTTTTGCCATAGAAACGGATACTTCGGGGATGACCTGACCATGTTTATCCATAATGCCCGGCACATCACTTAACAACAAAAGCCGCGTGGCTTGCATAGAAGCAGAGATAGCACCGCTAACGGTGTCAGCATTAATATTTAAGGTCTCACCGTCTTTGCCGCGTGCTAATGGGGCGATAACAGGGATCAATTCTGCGGCGATAAGGGCGTTGATGACTGAAGTATCCACCATCGTTGGCTCACCAACGAAACCAAGATCAACATCTGATTTAAGCCGCTTTGCCCGGATTAAGTCCGCATCCTTGCCAGAAATACCAACCGCCTTTGCCCCAGCATCATTGATCGCTGAGACTAGAGATTTGTTAATGGCGCCGCTTAGCACCATTTCAACCACCGTGATCGTGTCAGCGTCAGTCACGCGCAGGCCATTGATAAAATCGCTTTGGATATTGAGTTTATCTAGCATAGCCCCGATTTGGGGGCCGCCACCATGCACGACAACGGGCTTTGCCCCCACTTGCCGCAACAGCACCATGTCTTGGGCAAAACGACGAATATAACCTTCCTCGCCCATGGCGTGTCCGCCAAATTTAACCACCACCGGATGGCCGGAATATCGCCGCATAAAGGGCAGGGCTTCGGCCAAGACCCCTGCCTTGGCTAGCCATTCCATGCGATCTGTCTGGGTTACGCTTTCCATATCTTTATCCTCTGTTTTCTCAATGCCCGAAATTCAGCAAAAGGGCAACCCTTTGAGGGCATGGGCAATCAGGTCAGGGCGATAATATGTTCCCGAATTTCATCCAGTCCGATGCGTTTCTCGGCGGAGATGACAAACACACCAGGCCAAGCCGCGACATGGCGCGCCGCCTCTGTTTGGGCTTTGGCAATGGCTTCTTCCTGTTCGCGTTGAGAGAGTTTGTCTATCTTGGTCAATACTACCGCCCACGCAACAGCGGATTGATCAAAAAGGGTCATGATTTCACGGTCTTTGTCACCAATACCGCGGCGGCTATCAATCAACAACATGACGCGTTTAAGGGTGGTGCGTCCTTTGAGAAAGCTGAGTGTTAATTTCGTCCAAGCCTTAACATCACTTTTGGGCGCTTTGGCATAGCCATAGCCAGGCAGATCAACCAGTTGCACAACACCGCCGCAATCAAAAAAATTTAACTGGCGTGTCCGCCCCGGTGTCTGTGAGGTTTTTGCTAAGGCTTTCTGATTGGTCAAGGCATTGATCAGCGAAGATTTGCCAACATTTGATCGGCCAGCAAACGCCACTTCAGGTAGGGTGGCATCAGGCAGTTGGCTAGCCGACATGGCGCCTGCCACAAACACACAAGGGCGAAGAAAGAGCTTTCGCCCTTGTTCAATTAGGTCGGGGTCAGACGCGATTTCGTCAGTCATGATCCGGTTTTGGCGAGACTCTCACGCCGGACATTCCGCGTGATATACATCTGCTGAAGAATGGTCAGCAAATTGTTCCAGGTCCAGTAGATGACCAACCCAACAGGGAAAGTTGCCAGAAGGAAGGTGAACATCACCGGCATATAACGGAAAATCTGTGCCTGAACCGGGTCAGGTGGCGGCGGGTTGAGCGACATTTGAATGAACATCGTCACTCCCATCAGGATAGGCCAAATCCCGATATTCAGAATATCAGGGGCAAACGCCGTGCTGTAAGGCAACAACCCAAACAGATTGATGATTGAGGTTGGATCAAGCGCTGATAAGTCTGTCACCCAACCAAAGAACGGGGCATGCCGCATCTCAATCGTCACATAAAGCACTTTATAAAGCGCGAAGAACACGGGGATTTGCAAAAGAATAGGTAAGCAGCCGGCGGCAGGATTGACCTTTTCCTTGCGATAAAGCCCCATCATTTCCTGTTGCTGGCGTTGGCGATCATCAGCGAAGCGTTCGCGCAGCTCTTTAACCTTTGGCGCTAATTCACGCATCTTTGCCATAGACCGATACGATTTATTCGCCAAGGGGAAGAAGATTAACTTAATGCCAATGGTCATCAATAGGATGGCTATACCAAAATTGCTGACATATTGGTTAAGCCAAACGAGAACAATCAGCATGGGTTTAGCAATAATTTCAAACCATCCCCAGTCAATAGCACTGGTAAGGCGAGGAATGTTATGATTGTCCTGATAATCATTCAGCACAGTATATTTTTTGGGGCCAGCAAAGATATCCACGCTCCAGCTCATGCTTTCGCCGTTATCAAGTTCAACTGGTTTCTGGTTGCTTGAAATTTCTGTCGGGCGGCCTTGCCCTTCTTGTTTGTTGCCTGTTTTTATCTGGTCAATTTCGGCTAAAGTGTCCTCATCCAGCTGAAGCCGGATAGTTTCAAAGTTAGGCGCAGGAACAGGCCGCATCAGAAAATCGCTGGTCGCATTCTCTGCTGGAATGATAGCGGTTAGCCAGTTTTTATCAGAAATTCCAACCCATCCGCGCAACCCATTCTCGACACAGAATCGCGTGTCGCTTTCACAACTGACATTGCCATTAACATCAGAATAATCAAGAAAGACATTGCCGTCACTGGTGTTGAAATATCCCATAGGCCCGGCATAGGAAATCCATTCGGAATAGCTAGGGCGTTGGCGCAAAACTCGCGTTCCTGATCCCACCAGCATTGGGGTATCGGAAAGATTGCGCGCTTCACTAGTGATGGTGATCAGATAGTCATCATCAATCTGATAGGTCAGGCGATATTCAATCCCGTCTTGTTGATGGCTAAGCGTAACAGGTGTGGTAGGGGTTAGGCGATCACCATCCGCCTGCCAGATCAGATCACGGTCAATCGCTCGCTTATATCCGGCGTCGGTGATTTGGGTGAAAAAGGTTTCGGCAAAATAGGCGTTTTCTGTGCCTGTCCGGCGCAATAGGCTGATTTCTGGGGAATCTGGGTCATTGGTAGCGCGGAAATTTTTGAGCTGCAGGTCATCAATGCGTCCACCTGCCAGCGAGATAGAACCATGCACCTTGCTGTTTTCAATGATGATTCGCGGAGCTTCGATAATTGCCACAATTTTTTTGCTGCTGGCCAGAACCTCTTGGTCAATCCCTGCAACAGCGCTAGGCACGGGTGAGGCGCCATCAGCGGCTATTTGCTGATTATCGCTGGGTGGCGGAGATACGGGGGCAAAATAGAGCTGATAAAAAATCAGAATCAGCATAGATAGGGTTACAGCAAGAATTAAGTTCTTATTATCAGAATTCATCATCTACTCCGACGACTTTGATGATTTGGTTGGCGGCGGCACCGGATCATGACCATCACCACCCCATGGGTGACAACGCCCAATGCGCCTTAACGCCATCCAGCCACCAGACCATACACCATGCTGGCTTATTGCCTCAATGGCATATTGGGAACAAGTGGGAAAAAAACGACAATCTCGACCAATCAACGGCGATAAAGTATAGCGATAGGCATAGATCGGCAACAACACGAGCCAGATGATCCCTCGATGCGCGTGGTGCGATATGCGATGCCATATCGCCATTAGGTGTTACCCTGATGATTCGCGGCACTGGCCTTAACCCGATCAAGGGCAAGAGCCAACGCCCCTTCTAATTCTGGCCAAGACAACATATTGGTGTTATGCCGCGCGATCAGAACATAATCATGGCCTTGCTGGCCGTCTTTTCCAAGCATATTTTGGGCAAGGGCTCGCAGGCGTCTTTTGGCGCGATTTCGGCTCACAGCATTGCCTATTTTGCGGCTTGCGGTAATGCCAAGACGCGGCGGCGCATCATCACCACGATCGACGATTTGTAAGACAAGCCCAGACACAGCAGAGCGCCGTCCCTTAGCAGTAGCAAGAAGAAAATCGCGGCGTTTGGGGATAGTTGCTAACCCCGGCATAATATGATCTTAGGCGCTAAGGCGCTTGCGTCCTTTGGCACGACGGGCAGAAAGCACGCGCCGACCACCAACGGTTGCCATACGCGAACGAAAGCCATGACGCCGCTTGCGAACCAGATTGCTTGGCTGAAAAGTCCGTTTCATAACGGCCGCTCCACATAATGATTATTCAAAGTATCGGGGTTTTAGACAACTTTAACCCTAAAGTCAATCAATCAGCGCGAAAATTAGGCCATCCACACAAAAAAGACCTCTGATGCGTCGTTTCGCCCTTTTGTCGGATCACTAATATTAAAAAATAATATAAGTGATTAGAGCAGGCTTTAGGAATGATGTTTACTGCTTTTAGTAGGTTTCACCGTTTGAATAGATTATCTTTGCGACTGATAGTGATCATGGCCGTGATCATTCTCATTGCAGAAACGGTTATTCTGATCCCGTCTTTGTCGCGGTTTCACGACACAGAGATGTTAATTGAAGCGCGGCGACAACTCTATCTGCATCAGGTCGCCATCCTTCATGGGGAACAAGGTCTGGCAAGTGAAATCAGCCCTCATGAAGGCCGGCCTAGGGTCACCCTCAAAGATAAGGCCGGCAATCCGATTGTTGCTTATTTTAATGCGCCTGATCCCTCGCCAATGCCCGATGATGCCCCGAAAGGCGGAACCTTGCTGGCGCTGTCGGCGTTGTTGGGATGGCAAACCGCGCCCTATGCCATCAGTTTCACCCTTGAGGAATTGTGTTCTGATGATGAGGATTTGATCAAACTTGGCGGCAATATTGCCAAAATCGGGGTCATCACGCTGATTGTGCCGCCAAACTGGACGACCCCAGCTATCAGGGGA
>JALRFL010000064.1 GCA_023259875.1 Alphaproteobacteria bacterium | reverse complement strand
CCCGACGTTTGTTCCCCTTTGGATCTTTGGCCTGATCACCATTTCGGCGGGTTGGTTTTTGCTGCAACCGGGGATGGGGCTGGGTTGGGCGCTGTCCAAGACACCCAATCCAACCAAGGGGCGCGTGATATGGCATTGACCTCTTTAATGACAAGAAGACTGGAATAAGCGTTTACATTATCGCCAAGTCCAGCCTCTAGTGATTCATCAGGCATGATCAGTTCCTTTCATGCCGGAACATACCGTATTCATTAAGGAAAGGTAATGCTATTTTTGTTGGTTTCGATCTGCTGCATGATGATCATATTCTGTGACATCATTTTGTTCAGCAACTCGAGCAATTCCCCTTGGCGCGTATAGATGGCGTTCAATTGACGGCCATCATCCATACCGGTCGCCATGTTGTTAATGGCTTCCATCGTATTCGCTTCGATGGTGTTAAGCTGGGTTATGACGCGTTTGTTTTGGCCTGTGATCTCACTGGCTAACCCTTTGCTAACGGCATCGGTAAGCGCCTTATTGCTCGCTGATACCTTATCGGTGGTTTCCTGCATCTTGGTTACAATGGCATCACGGGTTAGCTCAATATTGCCATTGAGGTTTTGCAATTCAGAAATCAACTGATTGTTCTGCGCCACCAAAGATTGCTGTGTTTTCAAGGCAGACTGAAGGCTGGTAAGCGTTGTGTTCACTTCATTAACATTTTCTGCAAACACGACCAAAGCCTCGCGGCTTGTGCTTGTGATGGCATTCAGATCAGACATGGTGCGAAAATAGACCAGCCCGGCAAAGATAGAGGTGACGACCACGCCAATAACGGCACTGAAAAAGATAATGGTTGTGGAACGTTGTATTTTTTTCACACTGCCCTCCAGCGCCTGATTTTCACGTTTGATTTTGCCGTATTCCGCTGTCACATCGGTAGCGGCATCGGCGGCATCAAGTGCAATCTTGATGCTGTCCTGAATATCCTTTGGTCGCATACTCATTATCGTCTCCTCAAAAGGGTTCAGCGCCGTTTATTGGCAGAAACCAGTTTCGCTTCGTGATATGCACATTCCGTGCCAGCCGCCTCAATCACGCTTCGCGAGGGCAACATCCGCCCCTTAAAGCCAAACTGGCGGCACCCATAGGGTCTGTTAGGATCATGGGTGATAAAATGATGCCGGCAATCAAAACAATTCAACGGTTTTTTGGCATTTGTATTACGATTGGTCATGACCTGACTTTCTTAATTTTTGTATCGTCATCACCCAGCTGGCTATGCGAAAGCGTAACGCGCCAAGAAAGCATAAAAGGGCGGCAAACCATGATATGCTCGCCCTAAGCGTATCGCCCATGTCATGCCATTGAAGCGCGGTTAGAACCAGATAGATCGCCGACCCGAAAAAGGTGACGGTGCTAATCAATTCCCCTAGGCTATGGTGTCTTGTTTTTGGCATATCACATCTCCGACCTTTGATCTTAGTTCAGCAATTGTCCAAACTCATCATACTGCATATCTGTTGGCACTTGAACATCAGGTTCTTGTAATACCTCACCGCGGTCAATGCGGTAGATATAGGCCAGCACCACCGCCACTGCGTTATAAAGCTTTTCACTAATTTCCGCGCCAATATCACCCGTGAAATAAAGCGCTCGCGCCAGCAAGGGATTGCGGAACACGGTGATATCATGCTCATTGGCTTTGGCAATGATGCGTTCTGCGATCAAGCCTTTGCCCATGGCAAGGATGACAGGTGCGCCACCTTGTTCAGCGGTATAGCGTAAGGCCACGGCAAAGTGGGTTGGGTTGACAATAACGGCGGTGGCATCAGCAACATGATCCAAGGCCTCTCTTTGGCGAGAACTTTGCCGAGATTGTTCCATCTGCATCCGACGAATTTTTGCCTTAACCTCTGGTGAACCTTCGGTTTCTTTCATTTCGTCTTTTAGTTCTTTCATTGACATTCTTAGGCTTTGCATATGGGTATGGCGTTGCCAAAAATAGTCAATCGCGCCAATGATCAACAAAGCTAGCAGCAGCATTCCAATTAACACTTGCAGGCCAAACAACATCATTTCTAAGGCTTGATTCATGGTGCTTTGGGTCAGTGGTATCACACGCGGAATAAACTGATAAATCACTACCGTGGCGATACCAAACAATAGCCCCACCTTCAGGAGGGATTTGCCCAATTCAACTAAACCCTTGACCGAAAAAATGCGGCCTAAACCTGAAACAGGATTGATCCGACTGCCTTTGAAACTTAACGCTTTTGCCGAAAAATTAATGCCCCCAACCGCGAGCTGTGTCATCAGCACCACAAGGACAATAGGAACCGCAATGATAGCCATCAGCATAAGGAAATTCCAGAAAACCAGTTCCATCCGCGATAGCCACGCCCCATCAAGTATTTCAGGGTGGTCAAAAACAAACAAAGACGCCCAGGTCTGAAGTATTCTGCCGCCAAAAATCGGCACCATAGAAATGATCGCCAATCCGGCTAACATTCCGGTAAAGACAAACATTTCCTTAGAGGAAAGCACACGGCCTTCTTCCCTCGCTTTATCGAGTTTTCGTTGCGAGGGGTCTTCGGTCTTTTCTTGGCTGTCATTTTCTTCAGCCATGATGCAATGCTCCTATCAGGTCATGAAGATGCTGGATGGCGTCATTGGTCAGGTCTGACATGGCGTAACCCAGAAAATCAGCGGCAAAATAAAGAACGAAAAAGACACCCATCAACGATATGGGGAAACCAAAGGAAAACAGATTCAATTGTGGTGCAGAGCGCGTCACAATGCCAATTGAGGTATTAATAAACAAAAGAATCATGGTGATAGGCAACATAATCATTGCCGCGCCAAAGAACATCGCCCCTGCGGCTTTGATGCCTGATGCCACCATCACATCCGCGTCAGGTTGATACCCAACCGGCATAATATAATAGGTTTCAAGGATTGACCTTATGATGATCAGATGACCGTCAAGACTGACAAAAATCACCATTAGAAACAGATAAAGGATTTGACTGACCACCGGCGTCTGGCCACCAGCGTTTGGATCCACCTGTGCCGCGTAACTCAATCCAGAGGTAGAGGCAATTTTTTCACCAGCCAAGGAAACCGCACCAAAAAAGATCGTCAGGATTAATCCCGCACATAGCCCGATGCTTATTTCAGTCATCACAATGGTAATCAATACCGGCGAGCCAAGGATTTCGGGCGGCAACAACGGCATGGTGATCGCAATCGAAGTGGCCAGTGAAATCGACATGATGATGCGAATATTTAAGGGCACCCATCTTGCGCCAAAAAAGGGCGCAGAAAGAATAAAGGCGCCAATGCGCAAACTGCTGACGAAGAAATTCGCTAAATACGCCATGATGAGTTGCAATTCCATCCCCGGAAGGGAAGGGCCAGCAACCCCATCAATTGCAAGATCCGTTCCCATCAGTTGATCGCCACAATCTGATCAAAAGTGAAAGCAAAATAGCTAGTTAAGGTGTTCAGCATATACCCAGACAATAACCCAAATACCAGCAAGACAATGATCAGCTTAGGCACAAAGCTTAAGGTCATTTCATTGATTGAGGTAGCGGCCTGAATAATACCAATCAAAAGACCAACGGCCAGTGCGACCATCAAAAGCGGGCCTGCGGTCAAAATGATCTGCCAGAACATATTTTGCAGAAAATCAACATTATTATCAAAGCTCATGATCGCGATCTTTCTTGCCGTGATGAGGCGTTACATGGTGGAATAGGTGGCAACAAGCGAACTGACCGTCATTGCCCAACCATCGACCAGAACAAACAAAAGCAATTTGAAGGGCAGGGATACCAGCATTGGGCTAAGCATCATCATCCCCAAGGACATGAGGGTGGAGGCAATCACCATATCAATGACCAGAAACGGCAAGAACAAAAGAAAGCCAATTTGAAACGCGGTCTTTAATTCAGAGGTGATATAAGCCGGCAACAACACAGAAAACGGAACATCGGCATTGGTGGCATAAGGCTCATCACCGGCCATTTCAGAAAACATCGTTAAGTCATTAATACGGGTATTCTGAACCATAAAATCCTTAATCAAGGCACTGCCGGAATCCACCGCCGCGTCCACCCCAATTTGCCCGTCAAGATAAGGTGAGATGGAAACTTCATAAATCTGGCTGAAGGTCGGCGCCATAATGAAAAAGGTCAAAAACAAAGCAATAGCAATCAGCACCTGATTTGGCGGTGTCTGCTGTGTCCCCAAAGCTTGGCGCAAGATCGACAGCACAATAATAACACGCGTGAATGAGGTCATGCCCAGCACCAATGACGGCAACAGCGTCAAGGCGGTCATCAGCATCAAAATCTGAAGCGATAAGGAATAGGTTGTGGCGCCATTACTGTTATCGACAACCGTAAAGGCAGGCAGACCGCTAAGCGAATTGCCGAGACCGTTTTGAGCCATGGCAACACCAGCGGTCATGATAAACACAAGAGCAAGTCCGAGGCGGAGAAAGAGATGAGAATAAGTCATGACTGGGATAATCCGAGTAAAGGGTTGCGCTGACGAGCTTGCTGCATCGCTTTGAGAAATGGGGTGGTGGCAGTTGCCTCAACCGAAGCCTTTGGATGAGGGCTAGCCCCTGAAGAAGGGCTGTTCGGTGCCTTGGCAATGGGCTTTGCCTGGGCAGTTGAAACAGGGGGGCGCGCTGTTTCTAGTGGCATCATCACTGGGGCTTGATTTTTCGTGGTCAGAACGAGATAGGTTTGTCTATCAATTTCTACCAGTTTTATCCGTTCATGGCCGCCAATGCCGGTATCTTCGATCAGTTTAATCCGGCGGTCGCTTCCAAATTGGGCTTTTAATGGGCCTTTGAAGCGCTTAGCCAAGAACATAAGACCTATCAACACGGATAAAAACACCGTGATTGTGATAAGCTGGCTATATGTAAAGGTTTCAGACATGAATGCCCCATCAACTGTTCGCGCTGATAGAGGCAAAAGCCATGCCAATTTGACAGGCCTATATGTAACAAATTGATTATTAACAAAAAATTAATGTTTAGAGAGGTGATTTTCTTGCGATGTCAGAAAATTGTCACCTCTTTCAAATCAGATCACAATATTATGATCTGACGATAGGTTTTCTTATAGGTTTTCCATGCGTTTTTCAGGTGACACAATCTCACTGAAACGAATACCAAAACGTTCCCCTACCATCACCACCTCACCACGGGCAATGATGGTGCCGTTAACCAGAATATCTAGGGGGTCACCAGCAAGGCGATCCAGTTCAATCACAGAGCCTTCGTTAAGGCGCAGCAAGTCGCGAATTTTAATTTCGGTTTGTCCCACCTCAACCGTCAAGGTGACATCAATATTTTCCAGCACGCGCAGATTATCAACGCTAACCCGATCTGAAGATTTTGCGCCTTCAGCTGGAGCTTCGGTTTGGTTTTCGGTTTCTTCGGCCATGATCATATCCTCTTTTGGCTAAAGCTTAATTTTCCATTCTTTCCGTGAGCTTGACGGCAGCTTGTCCGTTAACCTCGCCAATTTCCCCCATAAAGATGACATGCTCTTTGAGCAAAACCTCAACCCCATCATTAATCTGCATAGGGAAAGTGTCATCAGGTCTGAGGGTGATCAGCTTATTCATAGAAACGGTGGGCTGACCAAGTCTTGCAACAATCTCAAGTGGAATTTCCATAATCGCTTGTTCCATGCGTTCACGCCAGGTTTTGTCATCGTCTACCATATCTGATTGCACCCTTGAACGCAGTTGGCTTGCTATGGGTTTTAGGGTTTGCAAGGGGTAGATAATATCAAAGGTAGCGGCCTCAACATTCGGCAGCTGCACCACATAAGAACAAATAATCACCAGATCATTGCCATCAACGAATGAGGCAAATTGCGGATTAACCTCGCGGCTGCTAGGGGTGATCGTGATCCGGGTTAGATCTTTCCACGCTTCCATGAGCGCAGAGTTCAGCCCTTCGGTGATCAATTCAATCACCCGTTCTTCTGTGGTGGTGAACTCGTTACGGCGTTGTTTGAGGGTAGAGATTTTTCCGCCATAATAAGAATTGGTTAAGATCGAAATGAAGCTAGGGTTAAGCACCAGCATCATACTGCCGCGCAATTCCTCAATTTTTGAAATGTTGAGGCTGAGGAAATTATCCACATCAGAGGTATATTCATCAAAGGTTTTGACCTCAGGTGGAAAAGAGGAAATTCGCGGCTGTATCCGAAGCATGGGCAGGAAAATCCCGCGAGCAAGGCGTGAAAACCTCTCATTCACCATTCTCAGCGCATAATAATCCCCCAAAAGGGACAGATCATCTGATCCAAATTGAAAGGATCTGATATCCGCGTTATCACTAATGTCGGCCATCGCGCCGTGGCTTGAGGATTCATTCTGCAAGCCATCAATCAGGGCGTCGACTTCATTTGAGCTAAGTTTTCGGGTGGATGTCACAACAGACCTCGCCAGATAAACACAGAGTTAATCACATTATTGCAATACAAAAGAGGTGAAATGCACTTTTTCAATGCCGCCAAAACCCTCAAGCTCTTCCAGCTCGGTGTTAAGCGCTTCTTTGATTGCTTCAGAGAGCATCTTGCGGCCGGCTTCACCTTTAATGTCTTCTTCCGTATAATTACCAATGCGTTGCAATATTGTAGAGCGCAAGCCTAATTCATGCGCTTCCACATTTTGCATGACGGTATCATCATACTGGGTGGACACCGCTAATCCGAGCTGCAGCATCTTGCGTGAGTTATCAAGGTTTGTGGTGAAAGTTCCAGCAAACTCATAATAAATCGTCTCAAAGGTTTCTTCTTCTGGGGTGTCCTTTGATACTTTCTCAGGATCGGCGTTTGCCGCTTCTTCGGCGGCTTTGGCGGCGTCACGTTCTTCCATACTGCGTACGATCATTTCTTCTAATTCTTCTTTTTCGATCACATCGCCAGCAGGGGCAAAGAAGAAATAGCCAACAACCATACCAATGGAAATCAGGCCACCAAATATGCCGATTTTCTTCAGAAGCGGTTTAAGTCCGCCAGATTTCTTTTCATCTTCGTTATCGTCAGCCATTGCTCTATCCTCACATCGTGACGTTAAGCCAGAATATTTATCTGACTATTATTAGCATTTTCTAATGTTTTAGTCGATGGATCGTCGACGGAATCCTCTTGCCCTGATTGCCTTTTATCAGAGGTTTGATCTTTTGCTCCAGACGCATTGCCAGAATGCCCATGATGCCCATGTTGAGCGCCTTGCCAGCTTGAGGTGTTCATCTGGCCAAGCTTCATGCCATGCTGTTCAAAAACCTGTTGCAGCCTGTTGTCAGGGTCTGCCAGCATTGATGCCGCCTCAACGCTGGTTGAGGTGATGCTTACCGATGACACATTGCCTGTCATGCTGATCTTCAGCACAAGCCGTCCAAGGCGTTTCGGCTCAAGGATGACTTCAATAGACTCATCCCCATTGCCTTTCGCCGTTTGTATGTTGCGGATCAAGCGATCAGGCCAGTTTTCTTGCGTCATATTTAACCGCATTAACCGGCCATCTTTACCCTGATCTAATCCCATTCTTGTGTCCACATCAGCCCCGGGGTTTCCATTCTGACCCTGCTGCTGGCCGGATTGCTGGCTAAAATGGCCGCTTTGTTCAGCGCTAGAAACAGCTGAATTAGCCGCAGAAGGAGAGAGATTTGACACCGTGATTTGGCTCGCCCGTGCCTCCATCAGTTCCGCCTTTGTCTGGCTTGGGGCAGAGGGAAGCGAGGGCAAAGTGTCAGCAGACTTCACTTGGACTTGGCGTTTTGATATGACCAAATCCGCATCATTTGCTCTTGGTTTGGCTTTTTTGCTGATAGCCATGATAGGGTCTGTCTTGTCAACCTCTTCCTTGGCTTCATCAGGGGTTGAGGCGGTCAGGGGTGACGGGTTTGCCATCTCTGTTTTGGGCATTGGCAAAGCCTGTGATGTGAGTTTTGCCATCGGGCTATGGCGTTCAAACGGGCCATAAAGATGCTCGGCGCTGAGTTCAGGGGCAGGGCTATTAGTGGCCTGATTGGCCCTGATGCTGATACCGGCGATGTGATCCTGTTGAGGGTATGGGCCATAAATCGCGCGCGGCAGGCTAACCTGTTCTGGCGGCGGTGCGGACACGGCATGATCAATATGATCATTTTGATCAAGGGCAGGCATAGTTTTGCGCATCAGGCTAGCCAGAATCTGACCCGAATGGCGCGCTTCGCCATAACCATTTTTTATCTTAGGAGGGGCAGATTTCGGATTTCCTATGACCTGAAAAAGCAAATCATGGGTTCTGCCAGTGTGTTTATGCTCATCAGAACGATGATCTGACAGGGGTTTCATCATCACGGTCTCAGTCAGGGGTGAGGGGGTGTGCTCTGTCATCTCTGGGTGAGCAATCGGAGGATGAGCAATCGGATGCTCTGAAGCCATTTGATTTGCCCATTCCAGCATCGCCTCTTTCGGCTCTGGTAGGGTTAAAATATTTTCTAAAAGCGGGAGCAGGTCTTGACCCGTATGCTCATCAAGATAAGGCTTAACGCTGTCATCAGAAATGACCATTGCCAGCACTTGTTCTGCGTTGGGATGCTCACCGTCTTGCCCGTGATCTTGGGATAGCCTCATGCTCTCGTCACCTGCGAGCTGATCCCATTCAGAAATCGCGGAGAGAATAGCGTCAAAAATGGCGGCCACACCATCGGCGGCTTCACCGTTTTCGCTGGCTAATCCACCAGTTTTGCTAGGCGCAAATAACGACGCAACATTAATTGTGGTCATGAGCAAACATCATCCTTGCTTAAAATCATTAGCGGAAGCGATGCAAAAACAATGCCAAGAGAGAGATAAATCAGGCTTTTGTCACAGCATGGCGTTGTGAGCGCGGCACATCGGTATCGGCTTTTTCTTCTTTTTGATCGCGCATCATTTGTTGATGTTGCCGCGATTTATCAGTGGCTCGGTTTTTCCGGATGAGCGCTTGGCTGAGGATGATTTGCTCATCATTGATCTCAGTTTCAAGAAACCCTTTTCGGCTTTCAATCAGCTTCACTTGCTCACTGATTTTGCCGCCATAATGCTTGGCGGATCGCAACGCCATCATGGAGGTTGTTCCGGGTTTTAATTGGGTTTCTGCTGCCATTTCGGTTAATTTATCACCAATCGCGCTGATTTTCTGATGTTCTTCATCAAGGGTGCGAATAGTATCGGCGCGCGCCATAGCAATAACCTTTTCGCGTAAGGCCAGCCGTTCAAAAATATCGCGTTTTCTTGTCATGGTTTTACTTTGGCATTAAGGCGCTTAGGCCTTCCATGCTGATCTTGATATCGGCTTTTTCGGCCTCATGTTGTTGAATATAAGCCATTAATGCTGGCCAAAGCTGAACTGCACGGTCAAGCTCTGGGTCCTGCCCTTGGCGGTATCCGCCCATCAGGATCAGATCACGGTTTTCCAGATATAACGCCACAAGGCGTTTGAATTGACGCGCCATCTGTTGGTGTTCGGGATTGGTAATCTCGTTCATCACGCGGCTGACCGAAAGCGATACATCAATGGCTGGATAAATCCCCATTTGTGCTTGATTACGGGAAAGCACGATATGGCCATCCAGAATGGCACGCGCGGTATCCACAACAGGATCGTTGCCATCATCACCATCTGCCAAGACGGTATAAAATCCGGTAATTGATCCCTGACCAGATGAACCCGTTCCAGCGCGTTCGATCAATCGGGGCAGCAAAGATACCACCGAAGGCGGATAGCCTTTTGAGGTTGGTTGTTCACCCAAAGATAAACCAATTTCCCGTCTGGCATGGGCCACACGGGTTAGGGAATCCATGATCAAGAGAACATTTTTGCCTTTATCCCGGTAATATTCGGCAATCGCTGTTGCGCGTTCCGCGCCGCGTATCCGCAATAAAGGCGAGCGATCCGCAGGAACCGCAACAACCGTCGTGCGCGCCCGGGTGTCATCATCAAGGACAGTGTTGACAAAACCGCCCACCTCACGGCTTCTCTCACCAATAAGCCCGATGACAACGATATCCGCATTGGTATAACGGCTCATCATGCCAAGCAGGACGGATTTACCAACACCAGAGCCAGCAACAATGCCAATCCGTTGCCCCTGACCCACGGTCAAAAGCCCATTAATCGCTTTAATCCCGACATCAAGCGGCTCGGTGATTGGTGCACGCATCAAGGGGTTTAGGGGTTTCCCAGCTAACGGCCAAGTGTCATCAAGTCTGCCAAGGGGTCTGCCATCCAAAGGTTCGCCCAGCGCATCAGTCACGCGGCCCAAGAGACTATCCCCTACCGCAATATGATGCCCTGTGTTGATCAATTTC
>JALRFL010000045.1 GCA_023259875.1 Alphaproteobacteria bacterium | reverse complement strand
AAACTTATACCCTCGGCGATATTCAAACTTATCCACCGCTTTCATCAAACCAATATTGCCCTCTTGAATCAAATCAAGGAATTGCAGGCCACGGTTGGTGTATTTTTTGGCGATTGAAATCACCAACCGCAAATTCGCTTCCACCATTTCCTTTTTGGCACGCGCCGCCTCACGCTCACCGCGTTGGATAACTTGGATCAACTCTTTGAACTCAAACACAGGCATTCCAATTTCGGTCATCATCTGGATGATAGATTTCCGAATTTCCTCAATCTCATCCCCGTGTTTTGTCCGAAGTTTCGTCCAAGCGGCACTGTCTGCTTCTTCGGGTGGCCAGTCTTTATCCAGCTCATGCCCACTCCAGAAGCCAAGGAATTGTGGTCGCTTAATTCCGCATGACATCGCCTTAGACAGCATCTGGCTTTCTAATTGGGTCAGATGCTTGTTCAACCCGTAAAGCTGTTCCATCAGCGCTTCGATTCGGCCTGTCCCCAACAAAATATGTTCCATTTGCTGAATTAACTGCAGGCGCAAAGTGATATAGCGCTCTTCGGTGTTGGCGTTAACGCTATTGCCTTTTTTGAATTGGGTGATGCGTTTATCGCGGATTTGACTTAATTCTTTGAAGGTAACAAAGACGTCTTCCATCATGTTCATGACATCTTGACGAATAGCGTCTTCCATCGCGGCAAGCGACATATTCAGATCATCAGAATCGCCATCACTGTTGCTGTTTTCGCCATCCTGATCTTCATCTTCGTTGTCTTCGTCCTCATCCTCGTCATCTTCATCACTGTCTGAGGCTTCAACATCATCTTTCAAACTGATTTTAGAGCCTTTCATTATGACGCTATCGTCATCTTCGCCTTCATCAAGCGGTAAGGCCTCATCCGTTTCCCCATTGATGCGCGCATAGGTCGTCTCTAAATCAATGACATCACGCAACAACACCAGACCCTGATCAATTTCATCTCGCCATTGCAACAGTGCCCTTATGGTCAGGGGAGATTCATAAACCCCACCAAGCATAAGCTCTCTTCCAGCCTCGATCCGCTTTGCGATAGCAATTTCACCTTCGCGTGACAGCAATTCCACCGTCCCCATTTCGCGCAGGTACATTCGCACCGGGTCATCAGACCCACGGCTTTCATCACTGATATTGCCAGAGGCGCGCTCAGCGGTCTCTTCGTCATCTTCTTCGGAGGAGTCATCTTGATCAGGAGCATCAACCACATTGACCCCCATAGAATTCAATTCCGCCATCACATCTTCGATCTGCTCAGAGGTTAGCTCCCCTTGCGGCAACGCTTTATTCAACTCATCATGCGTGACAAATCCGCGTTCACGGCCTGTTTTCAAAAGCGCTTTGATTGATTCTTCGCTGATTCGCAGCGTCTCTGGCGAATCGTCATTTGCCGATACCTCAACCAACTCTGCTTCATCTTTCGCTGATGTATTGTCTTGCTGCTTTTTCTTTTTGCTTTGTGCCATAGATTATCCCATCAATTGATGTCATTTAAGATCGCATTGAAGAAACGGCTCTGGACCTTAAGCCGCGAATTTCTAATGATATTAACTCTGTAAGTCTTACTTTTGCGTCTTCTAAACTTAACTGGCTTGGATCAAACCTGATACGGGTTTTGATCTTATCCATTAGGCTTGTCAGATCTTCTTCGTTTACCCCCGCCAGCATGAGATGATGCCGAAATGTCGATTCGTCAAGGTGGTCTGTTATTGTAACACTGTCAGCGATGATGTTTAGCATTTTTTTTGCCAACCTGTCCTTAATATCTAATCGCACCAAATCTTCATGCACATCATGGATTAATTCTGGCTGGTGCAGGAGGATGGCCATAATGATACTGGGGCGCAGATTCTCGGTCGATTGGGCGTGGCGTTTTCCGATAATTTTTCCGCCACTAAGGTTAGGTTGCTCTTGCCCACGCATGGCGCGGATTCGGGCGCGAATATCATCACCTAGCGAATCACGCATGGCTGGATTATTAATTTGCCGAATATGATCTCTCATGACTTGCCAGAATTTGGCTTTTTGCTCTGCTTTTGAAAGGTCATAATCCATAGATGTGGTATGCCATAGGGCATCTGCGAAACTTTCTGACGCATCCATAATCTGACGCAAGGCATCACCACCACCAGATTTCAGCAGATCATCAGGGTCTTGCCCTGTGGGCAGTCGCATCACCCGAACCGTCTTGCCCGGTTCTAAAACTGGCAACAACCGCAACAATGTTCGCGCCGCTGCCCTTTGCCCTGCCGCATCACCATCAAAACACAAAAAAGGCGCATCGGTGCTTTTCCAGATCAACGCCATCTGCTCTTCGGTTAGCGCTGTGCCAAGGGGGGCAACAGCACCAGCGACCTGATACTGATCAATGGCAATAGCATCCATATAGCCTTCAGACACGATCACAGGCAGGCCGTCTTTGATGCGTTCACGCGCTTCTTTGAGGCCATATAACACCAGCTTTTTATGAAACATCGGACTATCGGCAGAATTCAGATATTTTGGCTCTTGGTCTTCGCCTAGCGCTCTGCCGCCAAAGGCAATGACCTCACCACGCGGATTTTTTATCGGAAACATCAAGCGGTTGCGAAAGTTATCATATAGCGATTGATCACGGGTAGACCGCCGCGCCAAGCCTGCGGCAACAATATCTTCAGGCTTATAGCCCAACCTCTCTAAATGGGGCAAAAGCCCACTTGCAGGGGCATAGCCGATGCGATAACGGGTTTGACTGCTGAGGCTGACTTGCCGTTTTTCCAGATACGATTTTGCGTGGAGGCCGCTATCCTTTTGCAAGCTTTGCTCAAAAAACTGCGCCGCGGCTTCTAGCATATGCGCCATGCTGTTTCGTTGTTCGCGTTCTTCGGGGCTTAATTTCTGTTGTTCGGGTACGGTCATCCCTGCCATGCCAGCAAGATGATTGATGGCGTCCATAAAGCTCATGCTTTCTTGTTCACGCAGAAAGGAAATGGCATCACCGCTGACACCACAACCAAAGCAATGATAATACCCATCATCATCACGAACATGAAAAGACGGGGTTTTTTCCTGATGAAAGGGGCATAGGCCAATCAAGCGATTCCCACGTGCGATCAATTTCACGCGCTTGCCAATGACAGATGATAACGACACTCTGCGACGAAGTTCATCCATAAATTGCTGTGGCAATGCCATGGCCTTTACCTCTGCCTCTGAGATGCGTCAGATCGCTTGCGTGAATCTGTCTTGAACCAATGCTATGGTGATATGACCCGTTTGACCAGTTTAAGATTTACTGGTTAAGCAGCACATCCTTAACGGTCTTGCTCGCCACAGCAAAATCCATTTGGCCGGTGAAACGCTGTTTCAACACACCCATCACTTTCCCCATGTCCTTAACAGACAAGGCCCCAACTTCGGCAATGGTATCATTAATAGCCTTGATCACCGCGTCATGTTCCATTTGTTCGGGCAAGAACCCACGGATAATGGCGATTTCCTGTTCTTCTTCGTCTGCCAGCTCATTGCGGTTGGCCTCACGATAAAGCCTGATCGATTCTTGCCTTTGCTTTATCATCGTCTGCAACAAGGCTAAAATCTCATCCTCGCTGATTACCTCACCACCACCTTTGGTGCGGGCGGCGATATCTTTATCTTTTAGGGCGGCAGATATCAGCCTCAAAGTGCCAAGTTTTTTTGCTTCACCTGATTTCAACGCTGACTTCAACGCCGATTGTATGGTTTCGCGTAACATAACCATCCTCGTGATCTGCCTTTCGAATGAGGCTTCTTTTTAGCCCATATCACGCGCTCGTATCAAGTGATCATTCTCAGCGCGGACAGCAAAGATCAAATTCTGATAATATTTTATCGCTAATGGGTTGACGGATGCCTTGCTTACCGATAAGAAAACCATCCGAAGGGTCCCCCTTGATTGGGACTTGTGAGGCGAATGAAAACGAAAATAACGGACATATACCAGCCATCATTCGAACACCCCACTGCATTATTGATTCTTGAAGACAACACTATCCTTAAAGGCTACGGCTTTGGGGCGGAAACAATCCGCGTGGGTGAGGTGTGTTTCAATACCTCAATGACTGGATATCAAGAAATTATGACCGATCCGTCCTATGCTGGACAGATCATCACCTTTACCTTTCCGCATATCGGTAACACGGGCACCAATACTATTGATATTGAAACCCAAACTCCTGCGGCTCTTGGGGCGATTGTCACCCATCTGCCCACACCGCCATCAAATTACCGATCACAACAATCGCTGGATGATTGGCTTAAATCCATCGCTATGCCGGGCATCGCTGGCATTGATACGCGTGCCTTGACCCAACGGATACGCGATAAAGGCGCACCAAAGGGCGTGCTTGCTGTAAACTATAACGGCGATTTTGATATCCCTGCGCTTCAAGCCATGCTTGCGGCTTGGCCTGGCCTTAAAGGCATGGAGCTTGCCTCTGGGGTTTCCTCTGTCAGCACCCACCAGTGGACAGAAGCAGGATGGGATATGGTCAGCGATACTTACAGAACCACTTCTGATCAAGGCCAGCACATTGTTTCTTTTGATTTTGGATGCAAGCTAAACATTCTTCGCTGTCTTGGTGATGCCGCAGGCAAGGTGACTGTTGTCCCTGCGGATACTAACGCAGAAACCATTCTGGCGATGAACCCCGATGGGGTGTTTTTATCAAACGGGCCTGGTGATCCAGCGGCAACTGCGGCTTATGCTGCACCGGTTATTCGCGACATTGCCGAAAAAGGCATTCCCATTTTCGGTATCTGCATTGGCCATCAGCTGATTGCCGAGGCGTTTGGGGCAAAAACCTATAAAATGGAACGCGGCCACCGCGGCGCCAACCACCCCGTGAAAGAACTGGCTACTGGCATGATTGAGATTACCAGCCAGAACCACGGCTTTGCGGTTGATCCAGACAGCCTGCCGGAACATCTAGCCGTCACCCATATTTCGCTTTTTGATGGAAGCGTTGAGGGTCTCCGCCATACCGAATTGCCCGTTTTCTGTGTCCAGTATCACCCAGAGGCGTCACCCGGCCCTCATGATGCTCATCATTTGTTCACACGGTTTGCCGATCTCATCAGCAAGACGAAATTGAGTAGGTCTGATCATGCCAAAGCGTAGCGATATTCAATCCATCATGATCATTGGGGCGGGCCCCATCATCATCGGACAGGCGTGTGAGTTTGATTATTCCGGAGCGCAGGCCTGTAAAGCCTTAAAAGAAGAAGGCTATCGCGTCATCTTGGTCAATTCCAATCCAGCGACCATTATGACTGATCCGGAAATGGCGGATGCGACTTATATTGAACCCATCACCCCTGAGATGGTAGGCAAAATTATTGCGCTTGAGAAACCTGATGCCCTTTTGCCGACAATGGGGGGGCAGACCGCGCTCAACACCGCGCTCAATTTGGCGCATCAAGGATTTCTTGAAAAACACGGCGTTGAGCTGATCGGCGCGAGTATCGCCGCTATTGAAAAGGCAGAAGACCGCGAACTTTTCCGCAAAGCGATGGATAAGATTGGCCTTGAAAGCCCTCGTTCGCATTTGGCGAAGTCCCTTGATTCGGCGCTTAATATGTTAGATGAGGTTGGGCTTCCTGCCATTATTCGCCCGTCATTTACCCTTGGCGGTGAAGGCGGCGGCATTGCCTATAACCGTATTGAGTTTGAAGAAATTGTTAAACGCGGCCTGTTCAAATCCCCTGTTGGTGAAGTTCTGATCGAAGAATCTGTTCTTGGCTGGAAAGAGTTTGAGATGGAAGTTGTCCGCGACAAAGCCGACAACGCAATTATCATTTGCTCTATTGAAAACATTGATCCTATGGGCGTCCATACCGGGGATAGTATGACGGTAGCCCCTGCCCTGACGCTCACAGATAAAGAATACCAAAAGATGCGTGATGCCTCACTGGCGGTTCTTCGGGAAATTGGCGTGGATACAGGCGGCTCAAATGTGCAATTTGCGGTCTGCCCAAAGACAGGCCGGCAGTTGGTCATTGAAATGAACCCACGGGTAAGCCGATCTTCGGCGCTGGCCTCCAAGGCCACTGGCTTTCCTATCGCGCGGATCGCGGCAAAACTAGCGGTAGGATATACTTTGGATGAGCTGGATAATGATATCACCGGCGTGACTCCAGCCAGTTTTGAGCCAACGATTGACTATATCGTGACCAAGATACCGCGCTTTACTTTTGAGAAATTTCCAGGCGCAGACCATCATCTCAGCACCTCAATGAAATCGGTGGGTGAGACGATGGCGATTGGCCGCAGTTTCCGGGAATCTTTCCAAAAGGCTTTGCGTTCACTTGAAACTGGCCTTGACGGCCTTGGTCATGACAAGATGCCGACCACGGAAAGCGGTAATCTTTCTGATGATGTGATCAGAGGTTGGCTTGGGGAAAGGGTTCCCGAAAGATTAATCCGGATTGCCACCGCGTTTCGGCACGGGGTTAGCATCGCCGCTATCGCCGAAGCAACGCATTGGGATATGTGGTTTCTTAGGGAAATTGAGGCCATCATTAAGGCGGAACAGGATATCGCCAAACATGGTTTGCCAGAGGATCCACAAGCCATCTTAACGATCAAAGCCATGGGCTTTAGCGATAGCCGATTGGCAAGCCTTACCGATAGAGACGAAGCGGATATCCGCAAAACTCGTGAGGCTATGGGCATTCGCCCTGTGTTTAAGCGGATTGACACCTGCGCGGCAGAGTTTGGCTCTGACACCGCCTATCTTTACTCCACTTATGAAGCGACTTCGGGGCGTCAATGCGAAGCGCGACCATCTGACCGAGAAAAAGTGATTATTCTTGGCGGTGGGCCTAATCGCATTGGACAAGGTATTGAGTTTGATTATTGCTGTGTTCACGCCGCATACGCGTTGCGCGATCAGGGTTATGAAACCATTATGATCAACTGTAATCCCGAAACCGTATCGACCGATTATGATACCTCCGACAGGCTCTATTTTGAGCCATTGACCGCCGAAGATGTCATTGCCATTATTCGCACCGAACAGCAATCTGGCGACCTTAAAGGCGTTGTCGTTCAGCTAGGCGGCCAAACGCCGCTTAAGATTGCCGCCGCCTTGGCGTCTGAGGGCATCCCCATTCTTGGAACTAGCCCTGATGCGATTGATCTCGCCGAAGACAGAGAACGCTTTCAGCATCTTGTTGAAAAACTTAAAATGAAACAGCCTGCTAATGGGATTGCCACTTCAATTGCTGATGCTCGTGAAGTGGTGGATCGCATTGGTTTTCCTGTGGTGATTCGCCCCTCATATGTTTTGGGTGGGCGCGCGATGGAGGTGGTGCATTCTGTTGATCAACTGGAACATTATATGACACGCGCGGTGGTGGTTTCGGGTAACAACCCTGTGCTGATTGATGGCTTTCTTAATCAGGCCACGGAAATTGATGTTGATGCGTTATGTGATGGCAAAGATGTCTATATTGGCGGAATCATGGAACATATTGAAGAGGCTGGCATTCATTCAGGTGACAGCGCCTGTTCCCTGCCGCCCCAAACATTGACCGATCAACAAATTGCCGAAATTGAACGCCAGACCATCGCACTTGCCATGGCGCTTGGTGTGGTGGGGTTAATGAATGTGCAATTTGCCATCAAAGATGATCAGGTCTATCTGCTTGAGGTTAATCCTAGGGCAAGCCGAACCGTTCCGTTTGTTGCCAAAGCCACAGGCGTGCCCATGGCTAAATTGGCGGCACGGGTTATGGCTGGTGAAACCTTGGCCTCATTCGGGTTAAAAAAGATCACCATGAACCATGTCGCGGTCAAAGAAGCGGTCTTTCCTTTTGCGCGCTTCCCCGGTGTGGATGTTTTCCTTGGGCCAGAAATGAAATCCACCGGTGAGGTCATGGGCATTGGTCCAGATTTTGGTCATGCTTTCACTAAAAGTCAGCTTGGCGCTAGCGTGTTTCTTCCCGATAGCGGCACCGTCTTTATTTCGGTGAAAGACGAAGATAAAGCCCTCTTGCTTCCTGCCTGCAAAGGGTTGCATGAATTGGGCTTTAAGATTGTCGCCACTTCTGGAACAGCCAAAGCCTTAACCGAGGCTGGCATTCCTGCTGAACCGGTTAATAAAGTCATGCAGGGGCGTCCGCACGCAGTGGATTATATGCTTGATGGGAAAATTGATTTGGTGATTAACACCGCCCATGGAGAAGCGGCAGTAAGAGATAGCTTTTCTCTGCGCCAAACCGCTTTAACCAACAGCATTCCTTATTATACCACGGTGCCAGAGGCGAACGCCGCGGTCACAGCGATCAGAACAATTCGCAAAGACACCCTTGCCGTTCGGTCTATTCAATCTTATCTGAAGGCTTAACCAAGAATTATACCTGATTTCTTGGTGAATGATTTTTCTCTGGCTTTTTTGCGCCAGCAAAGGCTAGGATATTAAAAAGATTAGGGCTTATCCATGGAAAAAATCCCATTTACCGCTCTTGGCCTTGAGGCCATTAAGGCGGAATTGATGAAGTTGAAAACCGAAGAGCGCCCCGCGGTGATCAAGGCGATTGCTGATGCGCGGGAACATGGCGATCTTTCGGAAAACGCAGAGTATCACGCCGCCAGAGAACGCCAGTCCTTTATTGAGGGGCGCGTGGCAGAACTCGAAGATGTTGTTAGTCGGGCTGAGGTGATTAACGCTTCCCAAATTACTGGTGAAACCATCACTTTTGGAACTAGCGTTATGGTGGCTGACGAAGATACGGACGAAGAATCAGAATACGCCATTGTCGGCCCCTATGAGGCGGATTTATCCAAAGGCCTGATTTCCACTTCCTCACCGATTGCCAAGGCTCTTATTGGTAAGCGCGTTGGCGATAGCGTTGAGGTAACAACGCCGCGTGGGCTCAAAAGCTATGAAGTGCTTAGCATTAAGGTAATTGGGCTCTAAGCTGCATTCACACCGTCATGACGGCGCCACATGACCCACATAAACATGGAGAGAGAAAGGGCTGATCAAGTCTGATTAATCAATGGGAACGCCGATACCCTGTTTGCCCGAACGAATGACAAGCGCGGTTTTAACATGGCTAACATTTGGCGCTGGCGTCAATTTGGATGTCAAAAACACCTGAAACGCATCCCAATCATGGGCCATAATCTTCATCAGAAAATCTGTCTCACCAACTAGCATATGACATTCTCTCACCTCTGGCCATTGGCTTACGGTCTTTTCAAACTCTTTCAAGTCATGTTCGGCTTGGCTGGACAGCCCAACAAACGCAAACACCGTCACAGAATAGCCCAAGGCTTCGGGATTGATATCGGCATGATACCCACGAATGACATTATTGTCTTCCAGCGCACGCACCCGGCGCAGGCAAGGCGGAGCAGAAATCCCAATACGCTTAGCCAAGTCAACATTGGTCATTCGGCCATCTTCTTGCAAATCGCGCAAAATGCGGCGATCAACATCATCAAGTTTTGCTTTATTGGCCATGGACATTTCCTATTGAGGCGATATTAGCCTTATGTGTTACAAACACTATTCTAATCTGGCAAAAAGAGCAATAATATTACCCAAACAACCCATCATATTTCCATTCATAATACGATGAGAGGCCAAAGCATGATGACGACCAATCACACTTCCCCAAACATCTGGGTCATTAGCGATGGCACCATGGGCATGGAGGTGCAGTCGCTTGGGCTTGCTGAGGCCTTGACCGATCATCCGCATCTGATCCGCCTAACCTTGCCGCGTTTAGCGCGGCTATTTCCAAGGCTTGCAAAATCTGGCCTGTTGCCTCTCCCTCGCGTCCTGCGGCAAGCTGTGGCCGAACATGGTCTGCCTGATGTGGTAATTACCACTGGCCGCCGCCACGCCGGATTGTCGTTAATGATGCGGCGATTTGGTCGCGGCAAAATCAAAACTATCCATATCCAGAACCCCCGCTTACCTGCCACATGGTTTGATTGGCTTATCGTGCCCTCGCATGACAAGATACGCGGCGAAAATATCCTAGTTACGCTGGGATCGCTTAACCGCATGGCAAGCTTGATGAGCCAGAAATTTGAAATGCCTGATGCGGTTAAAGCCATTCAAGGGCGCAAAATTGTGGTCATGATCGGCGGCTCTAACATCCGATATCAAGTGCATGAGCAAGATTATTATCGGTTTGGGGAATTGCTAGCCAATGTCGCGGCGATGACACAATCGGCTCTCATCCTCATCCCCTCACGCAGAGCATTGGCCAACGCCGTTGAGGTCATGAAAGCCCCATTGGCAGAAACACGCCATTGGTGGTGGGATAGCACCACCCCAAATCCCTATCCATGGATATTGAACGCCGGTGATGCTATTATTGTCACCGCCGATAGCGTCAACATGACCTCTGAAGCGGCGGCCATGGGAAAATCCGTCCATATTGCAGAACTGCGCCCCGAATCAGGCCGGGTAGCTCTTTTTCACAAAGTCATGGAAGAAGCCGGCTATACCAAACCCCTTAGCCGCATTTCTCTTTATCATTTCTTCATGCATAACGAAAACCGGCTGGACGAAACCACGCGCATTGCCCATCTTCTGAAACCCCAGATCATGCCATCATCAGGCGACAAAACCTAAAAAGTCATGAAAACCCTAGAAAAATAGGCTGCGGTCTTGCGGCATATTGGCGTAAAGACCAGCAACTTGCTCGGCATATCCGTTATAAAGCTGGGTCGGCACACGCTCACCACTTCCTAATAGACGCTCGGTCTTTTGGCTCCATCTTGGGTGGTCATATTCGGGATTAACATTGGCCCAAAAGCCATATTCTTTGGCTTGCAATTCTTCCCAAAAGCTCACTGGTTTTTCATCGGTAAAGGTAATGCGGCTGATAGATTTAATCGACTTAAAGCCATATTTCCACGGCAGGATGATACGAATAGGCGCGCCATTTTGATTGGGTAAAGCCTTGCCATAAATCCCAGTCACCAGCATGGGCAGGACATTCATCGCCTCATCAACGGTGATGCCCTCAACATAGGGCCATGGATACCACTGTTGGCGCTGACCCGGGGCAATATCCGGATTGTGAAATGTTTCAAAACGAAGATATTTTGCTGATGCGGTAGGACGGGCAAAACGCACGAGCTTTTCTAATGGTATGCCTGTCCATGGCACCGCCATTGCCCATGCCTCAACACAGCGGTGACGATATAGCCGTTCTTCTTGATCGCCTAGTTTTTTGATAAGTTCATCGGCATTAATAGTAATCTTTTCCTCAACCATACCATCAATGGTGAGACTCCAAGGATCAGGCTTTAGCCGTTTGGCCTTACGCGAGATATTCTTGGATGATCCAAACTCATAAAAATTGGTATAGGAGGTGGCCTCATCTTCGGGGGTAAGATCGCGGTCTAAGGTGAAGGAAGGGTTACGCTTGGCTGGAAATCCCTCAATAGCCGCGGCGGCAAGTTTAGGCATAATCCCCATACCAGCCGCTAAGCCAAACCCCATCGCGGCAAGGATTTGCCTCCGGTTGAGATAGACATCTTCGGGTGTTGCCATATGTTCTGGCATTTCCCAGCTTTGTTTATTTCTGATCAACATCGCTTCATGCTCCTTTGCCCTTGCCTGTCTTTCGCTTCCCATCACCCATAGCCTGATGCCATGAGGTCTTAAAAACAAACAAAAGTATAGAGCAAATTGCGGCCAAGATAAGACCTCAACACCCTATCGGCGATCACATTATCGTGATCTTAGGATAGTTTTTCGGTCGAAGCCTTTATCCGCCGGCAAGCATCTTCAAGGGCTTCTGTGCTGGTGGCATAAGAGATGCGGAAATGCGGCTCAAGCCCAAAGGCTGCGCCTTGCACCGCCGCGACACCCCCATCTTCTAACAGCCAAGTCACATAATCGCTATCATTGGCAATCACTTGACCATCCGGGCGTTTGCGGCCAATGACCCCAGCAACCGAAGGATACACATAAAATGCCCCATCAGGGTTAGGACAGCTAACACCATCAATCGTATTTAGGCTATCTACCACTAGCTGGCGCCGCTGATTAAAGGCTTTGAGGTTGCTGACCATAAAATCCAACGACCCATTCAGCGCCGCCACCGCCGCGTGTTGGGCAATGGAGTTCGGGCTGGATGTGGATTGCGATTGAATCGTGGCAATGGCCTTAATCAAAGGCGCAGGGCCAGTGGCATAACCAATGCGCCATCCGGTCATGCAATATGCTTTTGAAACCCCGTTCATGGTCAGGACACGATCTTGCAGATCAGGGGCAACCTCAACCAATGTGGCAAAGGTAAAATCGCCATAAACCAAATGTTCATACATATCATCACAAAGCACATGAACATGCGGATGTTGGCGCAACACTTCTGCCAACGCAGTGAGATCACTCGCGGTATAGCCTGCCCCGGTCGGGTTAGATGGGCTGTTGAGAATCAGCCATTTAGTTTTGGCTGTAATCGCTTCTGACAGTTGCTCTGGCAATAGCCGAAATCCAGCGTTAGCAGGGCAGGATACAAAAACAGGCTTTCCGCCTGCGAGCATAACAATATCAGGGTAAGACACCCAATAAGGCGCAGGAATAATCACCTCATCGCCATCTTCAACGCTTGCCATGATCGCGTTATACAGCACTTGTTTGCCACCTGTGCCAACCGTGATATTGGCGGTGGTGGTGGTGATGTTGTTTTCTCGCTTAAACTTCTCAACAATCGCGGCCTTGAGTTCGGGGATACCATCAACCGCGGTATATTTGGTCTTGCCATCGGCAATCGCCTGACGCGCGGCGTCTTTAACATGTTCGGGGGTATCAAAATCAGGCTCACCTGCGCCAAGCCCGATAATATCGCGCCCTGCCGCTTTCAGTTCTGCGGCTTTGGTCGTCACAGCAATGGTTGGTGATGGTTTAATTGCATTCATGCGCGGGGCGAGAAGTCCCATAGCGGCCTCCGATATCATAGGGTTACGGTTATGTCGTAAAAGCCTGATGCTTCTCTGGCAAGTAAAAACTTCATCCAGCTATTCACCATCAAGCATCAATGCTCTATATTGCGCATTATGGACGATAATCGCATCACATCTTCGCATCCTCAGCCGCTTTTTGCCGATGAGCATGATCACCATATTCCGCTGAGATTGGAAACCGATTATAAGCCGGCAGGGGATCAGCCTGCGGCTATTCGTGATCTTCTCTCTGGCCTTAAAGGAGACGAGCGTGATCAGGTGCTGTTGGGGGTCACAGGGTCGGGTAAGACCTTTACCATGGCTCATGTCATTGCTGAAATGCAGCGGCCTTCGCTGATCCTTGCCCCGAACAAAACCCTAGCGGCGCAACTCTATGGTGAGATGCGATCTCTGTTCCCCGATAACGCGGTTGAATATTTCGTATCTTATTACGATTATTATCAGCCTGAGGCCTATGTTCCACGATCCGATACCTATATCGAAAAAGAGGCCACCATCAACGAACAGATTGACCGGATGCGCCATAGCGCGACTCGCGCCCTGCTTGAACGGCGCGATGTGGTCATTGTTGCTTCGGTGTCTTGTATTTATGGCATTGGATCGGTGGAGACTTATTCCAGCATGGTCATTCGCCTGTTTAAGGGGCAACGCATTGAACGCCAACACCTGTTGCGGCAACTGACGGAATTGCAATATGCGCGAAATGATGTGGCGTTTCAGCGCGGTTGTTTTCGGGTGCGAGGAGATGTGGTGGAAATCTTTCCTGCCCACCTTGAGGTTAGCGCATGGCGAATTTCCCTGTTTGGGGATGAGATTGAGGCCATCACCAGCTTTGACCCCTTAACCGGACAGAAAGATGATGATCTGGATCAAGTAAGGGTTTTTGCCAATTCGCATTATGTCACGCCTAAACCCACGCTCCAGCAAGCGACCAAGAATATTCGCGTGGAATTAAAAAGCCGGTTGCATGAATTGGAACAGGCTGGACGCCTTCTTGAAGCCCAGCGGCTAGAACAACGCACCAATTTTGATCTTGAGATGATTGAGGCTACGGGTGTCTGCAACGGCATTGAAAACTATTCTCGCTATCTTTCTGGGCGTGGGCCGGGGGAACCGCCGCCCACCTTATTTGAATATCTGCCTGAAGATGCCCTGTTATTCTTAGATGAGAGCCATGTCACCGTGCCGCAAATTGGCGCCATGTATAAAGGCGATAGGGCACGCAAATCCACCTTATCCGAATATGGCTTTCGCTTGCCATCATGCCTTGATAACCGCCCCTTGAAATTTGAAGAATGGGATGCATTTCGCCCCCAGACGATCTATGTTTCCGCACCCCCGGGGACATGGGAAATGGAACAAACTGGCGGCGTCTTTGTGGAACAGATTGTCCGCCCCACAGGGCTTATTGACCCGCAATGTGTTATCCGCCCCACCGAACACCAAGTGGATGATGTGATAGCTGAATGCCGTGAGGCGGCGGCAAAAAAACAGCGTGTGCTGATCACCACATTGACTAAAAAAATGGCCGAAGACCTGACCGAATATATGCACGAAGCAGGGATTAAAGTCCGCTATATGCATTCCGATGTGGAAACCCTAGAGCGCATTGAAATTATCCGTGATCTGAGGTTAGGGGTTTTTGATGTGCTGATTGGGATCAATCTGTTGCGCGAAGGGCTTGATATTCCGGAATGTGCGCTGGTTGCTATTCTTGACGCGGATAAAGAAGGCTATTTGCGTTCACGGACCTCTCTGGTTCAGACCATTGGCCGCGCGGCGCGTCATATCGAAGGTCGGGTCATTCTTTATGCCGACAGCATCACAGGAAGCATGGATTACGCGATTACCGAAACCGAGCGACGCCGTGATAAGCAAATGGCTTACAACGCTGCCAACAACATTACCCCTGAAACCGTAAATTCACAGATTAAGGATATTCTCAATTCTATCCATGAACGCGCAGACCGCGTTGAGGTGGATACAGATACAGGTCCAATGGTGGGCAAATCTTTGCGCGATACCATCGCTGAACTTGAGCAAAATATGCAAAATGCGGCGGCGAATTTAGAATTTGAAACCGCCGCGCGCATCCGTGATGAAATTCGTCGGCTTGAAGCATCAGAACTTGAAATTGGCAGTGGCCCAGCCCTCGCTTTTCGGCGACAGGAAAAACAACGGAAAAAACGCTAAAAAATCCTAGCCTTACCAATATTTACCAACCTTAAAACCTATCCAAAAGGCCTATTGGGCGTGAGGTTGTTAACAGCGTATTTTCGAAAACCAGAATCACCAAGAAAAAAAATATTTGACGAGGGATTTGAACAAATTCAAGCCAAGCCTTAACGGTAAAGCATTGTATTTATTGATATTACAATTATATGCCTAAATTATAGGCAAATTTATGATGTTGGCAGAATTTCTCGATTCATGACCACTGAAACGAAACTTATACACAAAGTTATCCACAGAATCCGTGGATGAGATTTCTTTTCGCGATTCGCTAGTGATATGATGACAGGAACATTAGCCTTTTGCGCATAATGACACTAGATTAATAGCATGACAGACCAAGATTCCATCTCTGCTAACGCCGCGCCAATTTCGCCGCCGCCACCTGATCTCAACCGTGGGATAAAGGTGATAAACAGCATGGCAAAACAACTCGACGCCAGCCCCGGGGTGTATCGTATGCTTGGGCATGATTCTCAAGTGCTTTATGTGGGTAAGGCCAAAGGGCTCAAGCATCGCGTCATGAGTTACACCCGAGCCAATGCCCTTAGCCACCGGCTGACCCGAATGGTGGCAGAAACCCACAGCATGGAAATTATTACCACACGCACCGAGGTAGAAGCCCTATTGCTGGAAAGCAACCTCATCAAAACCCTCAAGCCGCGTTATAATATTTTGCTGCGTGATGACAAAAGCTTTCCCTATATCATGATCACTCGTGACCATGACTGGCCACAACTGGCCAAGCATCGCGGCACGCGCAAGCGCAAAGCATGGTGGTTTGGCCCCTTTGCCTCTGCCAGCGCGGTTAATCGCACAGTGACCGAATTAACCCGGGCATTTCTGCTAAGAAATTGCACCGATGCCATGTTCTCAACCCGTTCAAGGCCATGCCTGCAATATCAGATTAAGCGTTGCACCGCGCCTTGCACAAATAAAGTTAGCCCCGAAGATTATCAAGCTCAGGTAGATTTGGCGTTGCGGTTTCTCAATGGCGAATCTCGCGCGGTGCAAGAAGAGTTTGCAACATATATGCACGATGCCGCGGATAAACTGGATTTTGAAACGGCGGCTTTATGGCGTAACCGTATTCGCGCCTTGACCCAAATCCAAGCGCATCAAGATATCAATCTGCCGGGGGAGTTAAACGCAGATATCATTGCGCTTCAGCAAAAGGCCGGACGAAGCTGTGTTCAAGTGTTTTTCATGCGCAATGGTTCTAATTTTGGAAACCGTGCGTATTTTCCGCGCCATGATCAAGATGATACCGCATCAGAGATTATGGCCGCGTTTATCGGACAGTTTTATGATGACAAACCACCGCCCCCAGAATTGCTCGTCAATCAAGAGGTGGAAAACGCAGATTTGCTGGCTGAAGCGCTTGGCAATAAAGCTGGGCGAAAAGTCAATATTTCTGTGCCTGCGCGTGGGCAGAGACGCAAGATGATGGCAATGGCGGAACGCAACGCAAGCGAAGCGCTTGCGCGTGAGCTGACCGCCAGCACAACCCAACGCAAAATGCTGGATGAGGTGCAAGAGCTGTTTGATCTGGATGAACGCCCACAACGCATCGAAGTTTATGATAACTCTCATATCCAAGGCCGACACGCAGTTGGGGCAATGATTGTGGCCGGGGAAGACGGGTTTCTGAAACCCCATTACCGCAAGTTCAACATGGAAACCGCGAAAGATGGGATTGGTGGTGACGACTTTGCCATGATGCGCGAAATGCTTAACCGCCGATTTACCAGAGCCATGCGCGATGACCCTGAGCGTCAAACTGGTCTTTGGCCTGATCTCGTTTTGCTTGATGGCGGCAAGGGGCAATTATCATCCGCGGTTGAGGTGCTTGAGACCCTTGGCATTGAAAATATCCCTTTGGTGGCCATCTCAAAAGGGCCTGACCGAAACGCTGGCAGGGAGGAGTTTCACCAATCAGGAAAAGACAGTTTCACTTTGCCCGAAAACACCCCTGTTATGCATTTTCTGCAACGCCTTAGGGATGAAGCCCACCGTTTTGCCATTGGGGCGCATCGCGCTAGACGCAAAGCCGCCCAAACCAGCAACCCCCTTGATCCTGTTCCCGGCATTGGGGCAAAACGCAAAAAAGCCTTGCTGACCCATTTTGGGTCCGCAAAAGCGGTGGCAAGGGCGGATATTCCCGATCTCATGAAAGTTAATGGCATATCAAGGCAAGTCGCAGATATCATTTATCATTGGTTTCATGATAAAACCTAGGCATGATAAGTTTTATTGCATAAGCCAGTTTATATTTGGCTCAAGGAAGTATTGATAAGAATGTTGGATTATTAAGATATGAAGCATCTCCCGAACATCATTACCATTCTGCGCATTTTGACCAGTGTCGCCGTGCCTTTCTTGATTATTGATGGGCGGCTTGGGTTAAGGGGGATGGCGTTCTGGCTCTTTACCTTTGCCGCTATCACTGACTGGTTGGATGGGTATTTGGCGCGGCGCTGGAATGTGTTGAGTGGCCTTGGGCGGATGCTTGATCCTATTGCTGATAAATTGCTGATCACGGGGTGTCTGTTGTCTTTGGTGGCGTTGGATCACAACCATTTGCCGATACTTTACCCTGCTCTTGTGATCCTGTTTCGTGAGATTTTTGTGGCAGGTCTGCGTGAATATCTTGGCATTATGGGCATTTCTTTGCCAGTAACAGGTATCGCTAAGGTGAAAACCACCTTACAGTTTATCGCCATTGGCATGGTGATGCTTTATCCCTTTTTTGAACATTGGAATCATGCCTATGTCGTCTGCATGGGGGTATTTTATCTGGCAGCGGTGCTGACCCTTTATTCTGGCATTGATTATTTTATTAAGACGTTGCGCTATGTCTGATCATAAAAACCCTTCAGATCCTGTAATACCTAGCTTGTCGCGACATGGCTTGGTCATTGGTCTGGCTGGATTTTCGGGATCAGGCAAAACCACATTAGCTGAAAAACTCATCGCTCAACTCACCGCACGGGGCGTGAGAATAGCGACCATCAAACACGCGCATCATAATTTTGACCCAGACACACCGGGCAAGGATAGCTGGCGTCACCGTCAGGCTGGCGCAAAGCAAGTTTTGATTTCATCGCGCCGACGCCGGGTGCATTTTACCGAAACCCCGGATGGGAACGAAGCTGATCTGAACACCCTTTTGGATGAGCTTGCCCCCACTGATCTGGTGCTAGTCGAAGGCTTCAAAAACGATCCGATACCAAAAATTGAAATTCGGCGCCAAGGTATGGAACATCCCCCCTTATATGAAAGCCGCCCTCATATTATTGCCGTGGCGACAGATCATCCCTTGGCAGATTGCCCTTTGCCTCAACTTGACCTGAACGATCCTCTGGCGATTACCGATTATCTGCTTGGGATGATGCCATCATGACCGTTGAGACTGGCTTAACCCTGATGGAGGCAGAACAGCGTCTGCATCACATGATCACCTCATCAGGGGGAACAGAAATCCGGTCGCTGGCAATGGCAACTGGCGCGATATTAGGCCAAGACCTCATCTCACCAATAAATGTTCCTGCCTCAGATACCGCCGCGGTTGATGGTTACGCCTTTCGTCATGATACTATGCTGGCACATCCGGGGCGGCGCATTCAGGTCGAGGGTCGCGCCCATGCTGGACATCCTTTAGCCCATCCCTTTATCCCCGGAAGCGCGATTTACATCACCACAGGCACGCCAATGCCCTTAGCTGAGAAAGCCGAACACTCCCCCGATACCATAGCCATGCAAGAGCATTGTAAGGTCACAACCGATGCCGAAGGCACATGGGTGACATTGCCAGAAGGTCTAGCTAAAGGCAGTAATTTTCGGCCTTGTGGGGAAAACATCAAACGCAATGAGATCGCTTTAACAAAAGGGGTCAGGCTTGGGCCGGCAGAAATTGGCCTAGCAGCGGCGATGGGCTTTGACCAGATTGCGGTGAAACCCCCTCTTTCAGTAGGCTTGCTTTCCACGGGTGAGGAAGTTCATGACATTGCCCTTGCCGACGATATCAAGGCAGGCGGCATTTTTGATTCTAATCGCCCTATGCTGACAAGTTTGCTGGCCGGTGATGGTCATGATGTCAATGATGGCGGCATTATTGGCGATCAGCTTGACGCCGTTACCCTAGCCATTCGCACAATGGCAGAACAGGCAGATGCCATTATCCTGACGGGGGGGAGTTCTGGTGGGAGCGAAGATTTTGCCAGACAAGCGGTTGAGGCGGCAGGAGGCGATATGGCTTTTGCTGGGCTTCACATAAAACCCGGGCGTCCTTTTGCCGCTGGATCCATCCGGTCAAAGCCGGTGTTTTGCATCCCTGGAAATCCCGTGGCGGTTTTTGTTACCTATCGGTTGCTGGTTGCAGATGCGCTGATGCGCTTAGCTGGCGGAATCCCGCGACCACGGCTTCGCTTTCCGGTGATTTGTGGGTTTTCAGCAAAACACAAACAGGGCCGCACCGATTTTGTTCGGGTCACTTTATCCTATGACAAAGGCCCCCTGCCGGTGGCAACACCCCATGGACGATTTGGCGCTGGTGTGTTGACTTCGCTAACTGGTGCAGATGGATTACTTGAAATCTCGCTAGATCGTGGCCATATCAATGAAGGTGACACCTGTCCATTTATTCCCTTTCGAGAAGCCTTATGAAGATACGTTATTTTGCATGGCTAAGAGAGCATATAGGGGCTTCAAGCGAAACCCTGTCTTTTGATCCGAGCTGGGTATCGGTTGCGGATTTGGTCGCAGAGCTGAAAACCAAAAGTGATGGCCACGCAAAGGCGCTATCTGATATGACCCTAGTCAGGGTTGCGGTTAATTACGATTATGTTGACCTTGATCATACGCTGTCAGATGGGGATGAGGTGGCGTTTTTCCCGCCTGTCACAGGGGGATAGGCTATGACCGTCATCGTGACTGAAGATGATTTTGATCTGGCTGAAATCTACGCCAAACTCCGAACACCTAAATCGCCGCCATCCCCCGGGGCTGTGACGGTCTTTGTTGGCTTGGTGCGCGAGATGAACAACAATCGCCCAATCACCTCAATGACGCTAGAGCATTACCCCGGCATGACCGAAACACGGCTTGAAGCCATTCGTGATCAGGCCATGCAACGCTGGCCGCTAACTGGCGCAACCATCGTGCATCGTGTCGGCAAACTTGGCCCGAATGATCAAATTGTGGCGGTTGGCGCCGCCTCTGCGCATCGCCAAGCGTCTTTTGATGCAGCAAACTTTATGATGGATTTTCTTAAGACTGAAGCACCATTCTGGAAATCCGAAGACACCGGCGATGGGGCGGAATGGGTGTCAGCACGCGACAGCGATGACACCGCAAAACGCCGCTGGTAGTCGCATAACCAGCCGCGTTCTGTGATTTGATCATCGTGTGCGAATTAATGCTGACCGCGCACCATCTTTGAGTAATTTTCAACGATATCGCGGCAAGCTGATCCGGGGTTCATATGATGATCACCAATCTGCGAGACTGGTGTGACCTCCGCCGCTGTTCCCGTTAAGAAACATTCTCTGACTTGCGATAATTCTTCGGGCTTGATGTGGCGTTCGACCACCTCATACCCCATATCGGTGACCATTTTAATGACGGATTTACGGGTAATGCCATTGAGAAAGCAATCCGCCGTTGGAGTATGAATCTTGCCATCATCCATCAGAAAAAAGATATTTGCGCCGGTGGCTTCTGCGATATAGCCGCGGTAATCCAGCATCATCGCATCCTGAAACCCTTTGCGTTCCGCGGCGTGCTTAGACAGGGTGCAAATCATGTAAAGTCCGGCAGCCTTGGAATGGACAGGTGCGCTTTCCGGGCTTGGGCGGTGCCATTTTGAAATATCAAGCGTGATGCCGCGCATTTTGGCATCCAAATCAAACATACTGGGCCATTCCCAACACGCGATTGCCACATGGATTTTTGTGTTCTGCGCGGATACGGCCATCATTTCACTGCCGCGCCATGCAAAAGGCCGAATATAGGCATCTTTTAATCCTGCCATCTTGAGCAGCTGTTCTTTGGCGGCGATAATCTCGTCATCGCTGTAAGGTAGGTCAAAATCCATCAGCTGAGCAGATTTGCGTAAGCGTTCGGTATGCAGGCGGCTTTCGTAAATCTCACCGCCATAAGCGCGCTCACCCTCAAAAACCAAGCTCGCGTAATGAAGGCCATGGGATAGCACATGAGTTTTGGCATCACGCCAATCCACCATTTCACCATTGAACCAGATATGACCGTCACGGTCATCAAAAGGAATAATTGTCATTTTGTTTCACTCTTTAGATGTGTTGGTGCTTGATCTTCATCAGGAAAATCTTTAACCATGCGATATAGTATGGGTAACAATGAAATTATGTCAACATGGCTGACGTAAAAACTCCACATCGCCCTCTCTTCCTTCGCGAAGAAGAATTGCGTTACAGCATTGAGCTTATGTTCTTTGCTTATCGTGACTTCACGGGTGAAGCCGACGCGATGTTAGAAAGCTGTGATCTTGGTCGCGCTCATCATCGGGTGATTTATTTTGTTGGTCGTCACCCCGGCATCAATGTCAGCGAATTGTTAGCGATTTTGAATATCACCAAACAATCCCTGTCGCGGGTACTTTCTCGGCTGATCAAAGACGGTTATATCGAACAAGAACAAGGCACCACGGATAAACGCCAACGCTTGCTTTCCCTTACCCCTAAAGGCCGCACACTTGAACACGATGTGACTTTGATTCAGCGTCAGCGTTTTGCCCAAGCGTTCAAAGCCGTCAGCGGCGAATCCGTCACTGGTTTTCTGGCGGTGATGGAAGCCATGCTTGATGAAAAGACCATCCCATTGCTTCGGCGCCCACCAATGACTAGGATATAGGTCTTCATCTTGGGACAGAGGCCATTGTTGGGAAGCGATGAGCGATAAAACACATCATATTCTGGTCATTGAAGATGACGAACGCCTGATGGCGTTGCTGATGCGTTTTCTTGCCAGCAAGGATTATCGTGTGACAGGGGCGGCATCAGCAGAAGAAGCCAGAGAGCGCATCATAGGCACGCATTTTGACGCCTATGTGGTGGATATTATGTTGCCGATGGAAAGCGGCCTTGATTTTGTTCACTCTCTGAAAGCCGCAGATGATCCCACGCCGTGCTTGATGTTAACCGCTATGGGTGAACCCGGGGAAAGGCTGATCGGTCTCGAAAAAGGGGCTGATGATTACATGACCAAACCGTTTGAACCAGAAGAACTGGCTTTGCGGATTCGTAACTTGTTACGGCGATCGCCTGTAAGTGCATCTGGCCAAGACCTTATCGCGTCGCAAAATCCGGGGGCTAGCCCATCCGATGCTGATCATTCTGTTATTCGTTTTGGCCCACATGAATTTGATATTGCTATCTCTCAACTCAGGACGGGACAACAACGCAATCCCCTGACCTCGGCAGAACGCGATCTGCTGTCATGTTTTGCAAGCCGACCAAATGTGATTCTGTCCCGACACGAATTGGCCGCCATGCTGTCAAGCCAAATGGAAGGCCGAAGCCTTGATGTGGCTGTTGCCCGATTGCGACGAAAAATTGAACCTAACCCCAGAAAGCCTATCTATCTGTTGACGGCGCGTGGACAAGGGTGGATGCTTCAAACAGATCAGATGATAAAATAGGGCATGAAATTTTGGCGTCTTTGAAACCTAAATCTTTGTTTGGACGAATGCTGGCCATTATTTTGGTTCCGCTTATTCTGGTTCAAGTGATCACAGTACTGGTCTTCTACGGGCGCCATTGGGATAATATCACGCGCTATATGGCCAGCAATCTTTCTGCGGATATTGCCACAATCGTAGATCAAATTGATCTTGAGCGTAGCCCAGAGAAACTGATGGCGGCGGACAATTTTGCCAAGAAATATTTTTATTTCCAAACCAACTGGATGGAAGACGGTATTATTCCCCCAAACTCATATCAGGTTGAGGGCACTTATGCTGGCCGCCAATTAAAAGAAAGCTTGAAGGCTTCACTTGATCAGCCTTTCCGCATGGATTTAGATAGCCACCCTGATCTGATTACCATTTTTGTTCAGTATCCGGACGGGGTGTTCAGCGTGACCGCAGGCCGTAAACGGGTGTATAGCTCAACCTCATGGCTATTTATTCTCTGGACGATCAGCACGACCGTGGTCATGGCTTTGATAGCCATTCTTTTTCTGCGTGGCCAGATACGCCCAATTCGGCGTCTGACCAAAGCGGCGCGGCAAATTGGCCTTGGCCGTCCTGCCCTCAATTACCGAGCAGAAGGCGCACGCGAGGTGCGGCAGGCAGGTCAAGCGTTTCAGGCCATGTATAATCGTATCCAACGCCAGATTTCAGAACGCACCGAAATGTTAGCAGGGGTTTCTCATGATCTTCGCACGCCTTTAACGCGAATGAAACTGTCTCTTGCCATGATTGCGGATGACGCGGCACGGTCTGAACTTGAAAAAGACATTGCCGAAATGGAAGATATGATCACAGGTTATCTGGATTATGCGAGCGGCACCATCAGTGAGAATGTGGAAAATGCCGATGTGGTGGAATTGATAAACATCTCTATTCAGCGTGAT